>DATGOF010000339.1:0-10917 GCA_035306285.1 Acidobacteriota bacterium
GTCCGCCAGGACCGTCCGAATGTTGTGTCCCCCGACATCCGCTGCAATATATCGTTTCATTCCAGAATTTGCTGTTTTATTCAGTCGGTATGATATCGATCATCCGGGCTTTTCTCATTTGCATCACGAAGTCATACAGGCGGTCTTCGGCAGGTTCGACCTGTTCACCAAACCGGTATCGCATCGATTCAATGATGGTCGCTGCCTGTGTATTCCCGTCGCAATGTTTCCATACGAGGGTGCCTATTGCATCCAGTCGAATCCGGTAGTCGGAAAGGCGTAACGTGGCTGCCAGCCACTTCCCAAAGCGGTTCTTCCCAAATCGTGGCCGATAGACAATTGTGGTTTTCTGGTCGAGCTCTTGCCATTCCAATTTCCTCTGGAACCGGCACGTCAAAAAGCGTCGATCAACGGGCATCAGTCAACCTTGACTCCCGGCGCTGCTCCTTTTTCAGCCGCCTGCAGGGGGATTCTAACGAGGGCATACAGCAATGCGACGAAGACCAGCATCCCAAGCCAGGGGTTCTGGGCGATGCCCGGGATTACGGGTAGACCAATCGTGGTGGAGCCAAGCACCCAGAATGCGAGAAGAACGGCCATCAGAGCCTCTCCTGCAATAAAGCCTGAAGAGAGCAAGACTCCGGCGTTTACCGCGCTAGTCCTTTCCGTGTCACTCAACTTTCTCTGGGTAAGTCTGTGGTCAAGCAAGAGGCGAATCAGGCCGCCTACGAAAATGGCGGCGGTCGAGTACATGGGAAGATACATCCCGACGGCAATCAGCATTGGAGAAGGGGCATTGATAAGGATTAACGCTATAGCAAAAAACATCCCCGCGATTACAAGAGGCCAGGCCATGTCGCCGCCCACGATTCCTCTTGACATGAGGGCCATCAACCCTGCTTGAGGTGCCGGGAGTTCGGCACTTCCAATCTTGTATACGTGGTCCATAGCCATCATGGGCCAGACCAGGACCAGAGAGGCAATAACCACACCGATAATCTCGGCAACTTCCATTTTCCAGGGAGTCCCGCCGAGGATATGACCTACTTTGAGGTCCTGGATCATGTCGCCGGCAATTCCGGCGGCACAGCAGACCACGCCGGCAACCCCGAGCACACCGAGAATTCCGGCCTCGCCGGTGACTCCGATCATTACCATGAGTACGGCCGATATAAGCAGCGTGCTCAGCGTCAAACCGCTGATCGGGTTGTTAGAGCTACCCAGGAGCCCGACCAGGTACCCGGCCACTGCGGCGAAGAGGAAACCAAGAACGATCATGATCACCGTCAAAATCAGGGAACCGGCCAGGGACTGACTGAAGTACCAGTAAAGAAGAAAGAGGGGAACGGCCAGGACGCCAACTGCGATTCCGGCTTTCTTAAAATCAAGATCGATTTCCAGGCGATTGGTTTCCCGGGTTCCTGTTTTGGCAGCCTGGAGATCACTTACCGCTTTTGAAATACCGGTGACAAGCGAGCTACGCAGGCGAAAGAGGGTGTAGAAGGCGGCTATGATCATTGTTCCTACCGCCAGAGGCCGCACCTGCTTTAGCCAGATCTCCTCGCTAAGCCCGATCCACGCTTCATGGCCCGAAATCCCTTCCGTCAAGGAAGGATTCAGGAACAGACTGACGGGGACCAGTAGCAGCCAGCCCATCAGGGCGCCGCTGAAGAGCACGGCTGAGATGCGTGGCCCTACGATGAACCCCACTCCCACCAGGGCGGGCGACGCCGCCGGAGAGGAGAGCAAAATGCCGCCGTAATAGCTGATCTGTTGGCCGGCCAACTCGATCCGGGAGGTGCCCAGTTCCCAGAAGGTTCGTGTATGGTCGGCAACAATTTGGAGGCCATTACTGTTCTTGATCAGCTCCCAGAAGCCCGCCAGCCCCATAGCTGAAAAGACATAGCCGGCCCCTGTCTGTCCACCCTGCCCGGCTTTGGTCAGCTCCCCCGCGGCGACACTCTCGGGAAAGGGCAGCTCCGCTTCCTCCACCAGTGTTCTTCGCAGGAAAATGATGAAGAGTACCCCCAGCAGTCCTCCGATCAGCATGATCGCGGTACTTTCGAGGTAGTGCAGTTCATCCCAGACCCCGCTGATCACGAACGCCGGGATAGTAAAGATGGCACCCGCCACAAGAGCCTCACCAACAGAGGCCGTAGTTCGCGCGATATTCTCTTCCAGAATTGAACCGCCGGTAACCCGTAAAGCCGCCATTGCCACTACGGCGGCAGGAAAGGTGGCAGCTACCGTTAAGCCCGCTTTCATTCCCAGGTATGCATTGGCGGCTCCCAGGATTACGGCCATAATGACACCAAGAGTGACCGCCTTCAGGGTCAGTTCGGGCAGATTTCTTTCTGCGGGCACAAAGGGCTTGAACTCCGTTCTATCGGGCGCCTTGGGGGGAGTAGGTTCCTTCATTCAGGCCTCCTGATCGATCAATTCGAACAAAGTACTGACGGAGTCGGAAATCTAGCATGAAACGATCAGGCTCACAAGCTGAAGGGACGACGGTTGAGGCATCGCCGAACGGTCTGGGGCTGGCCTTCGTTTCCTGGCTATTTTGGCGTGAAGAGATGTACAAGGCCTCCACTGCAGAGGGACAGATCGATGCCAGGATATTGAATGAATCAATGCCGGGAGATTGATAGCGCGGATTCCGAAGGGGATTCCTCAAGGCTCGAGCGCAATGTGATTGCTCAAATAATTGCGAGTAACGAGATCCCAATAATCCTCGTAGGGTGCCTTCTTATGGGACCGGATCAATTCCTCTATTTTTTGAGCGAGCGATGTCACGTAATACCCGTCTACCGCGTCCGGATGTCGACCGAATCCATACCAGAAGTTGAAAAAGCTGCGAATCAGGAGGCTCTGGTTAGAAAGCGGCAAAGATTCAAGATTAGACAGGTAGGCTTTCAATGCATCCTGGCGATGGAGATAAAACTCAACGTTGGACGCATAAAAGACTGAGACGATTCGGTCATGCTCCCGCAAATAATTGCCGATTGCACGGATCGTTTTGGGACCAGCGAGATCACCCACCACCGGTATGATTCGATTCTCTTCGTGAAGTGTTCTCAAGATCTGATAACTCTCTTCCGACTCCAGATAATGGAGCTTCCTGCCGAGCAAGTCGGTTTCATTCATGAGGTTACGAAGAGTAGGAAACACACTCAGTGTCCTGCCGCGAGGCATGCGGTAACGGATTTCGAATCCTTCACTGAAGAATGCGAGCGCAATTTTCAGACAGTGGGATCGTTGCCGTGGCTCCAGGATCTGCGGTGATCTCTCGAGAGCGGCCCTCCAGAGTCTTTCGAAATTGGATTCAAAATAGGCAGCAGATGGCTGCAAGCGGTCAAAAAAGTCTTGCAGCTCAAGTGCCCCGGCTCTCGGGTCCGGCTTGAAATCCCTGGGCAGTGGACGGCCCAGGAGTAGGGAAAGGTATTCCCAGCGATTGGATGCCGCCAAGAACAGTTCTTTCAAATAAAGATGATGGAGTCGATTGTCCGACCGTATATCCACGATAAAGGCCAGCGACGGGCGGGAGTGTGCAATGTAAGTGAAATTCTGGGCCGGCCCCACTCCTACATAGGCCTGATCAGGTGTGCGGAACTGCTGCAGCTTGGGGACCACGTGTAGAAATGAAGTCTCGTTTGACAACAGGTTGTCGCTTGGGAAAAAGCCGGCCGGTTCGCTAAGCTCGATCGACAGGCGCTGAAATTCCTCAGCGCTTATTCCCTGGGCTTGGAGGACAAAAAGGCCGACCGGTTGACAGGCGCAAAGCAGAAGAACGGTCGCGAGTAGTCGAGCCAGGGGATGATTGGTAGACTTCATAACTGTAAAGATAAACAGGCCTCTATCTCAAGTTGCGGTGCTTCGCGACACTGCCCGGATGCTGAATACTGCCATTGCAGCCGACTGTCTGAAAGTTTACCAGATGAGGACAGCCGGGTCTCAGGTTACGATATCAGTCTAACGCACCGTTCTGGAAGGAGAAAAACTAATGGATCCAATTATTGCTCCAAGTGCACAATTGCTACACATCAGCGACCAATTGATCCATAAAGGGTTAACCGATCTCGATCGAGAGTCCTTGCTGAAAAGGTGTGGTTCTGAGTCGAATCCAATCATCTGGATTGCGGGACACCTGACACTTTCCCGATGCGGGTTGGCAAGGCTGATCGGGCTTGAAGTCGACCATCCATGGGCCGACCTGTTTGCCCGGAGTGCGAAAGTCACCGACGATCTTGCTTATCCGGAGATCGGTGAGATTATCAGCGTCTGGGATGATGTCAGTCCGCAACTCATCTCTCGCCTGGAAAATATGACGGGCGAGCAGTTGTCTTCCCGAGCAGGCCGCGATTTTCCGATCGCAGACAAAAGTCTTCGTGGGGCAATTGCCTTCATGGCATGGCACGAATCCTACCACCTCGGCCAGATTGCCTTTATCAGGAAATGGTTGGGACTGGGTAGTTTTGTGGGTTGATTAGCTGACGCTGGCGGAAAGCGATGCTGAATGGCTGTACCGTTTCAGCCTTCCAGAGGCCGACTGCAAACCCGAACGAAGATCGAAGGCAGCCCGGCCTGCAGCTAGGGAGGTGAATAGAGGAAGGGAGGTGAATAAATGAAGGCAGAACCTTCCACAATGGACATCGATCCAGAGGAGTTCCGCCGGCTGGGTCGCATGGCGATTGACTGGATTTCCGACTACCTGGCCGAAATTGATGGCTATCCTGTTCTCTCACGGGTGAGGCCGGGAGAGATACGTCAGCAACTGGGAGATCACCCTCCGGAAGATGAAGAAGGTCTTGACCAGATACTGGCTGATTTTCAAAAAACGATCATTCCCGGAATAACCCACTGGAATCATCCAGCCTTTTTTGCCTATTTCCCGATTACAGGATCAGGTGCTGGGATCCTGGGAGAATTATTCTCTGCGGCCTTGAATGTAAACGGGATGCTCTGGAGGACCTCGCCTGCGGCAACCGAGTTGGAGGAAACCGTCTTGGCATGGCTGCGCGAGATGCTTGGACTTCCGTCCTCGCTATGGGGGATCATCTACGACTCGGCTTCCATGTCGACCTTCCACGCCTTGGCTGCAGCACGGCAGATTGCCGGCGGTTCCACAATGAGAACGGCAGGTATCCAGAATCGAGACCGGCCTTTGCGTTTGTATACCTCGGAACAAGCCCATTCATCGGTCCAAAAGGCAGCTCTTGCTCTTGGTCTGGGCCTGGACAACGTCCAGTTAATCCCCGTGGATCGCCATTATCGGATGGGTGTTTCTGAGCTTCGTACAGCTGTACAGCGTGATCGAGACGGCGGCTTCCAGCCGATGGCGGTTGTTGCCACCATCGGGACAACTTCGACGACGAGTATCGATCCAGTTCCTGAGATTGGAGCTTTTTGCCGCGACTCAGGTATCTGGTTGCACGTCGACGCTGCCTATGGCGGCTCGGCGGCTGTTGTCCCGGAGATGCGCTGGGTTTTAGATGGATGCGAGCTGGCCGATTCGATCGTCGTCAATCCCCATAAGTGGCTGTTCACGCCCATCGATATCAGTGTTCTTTACACGAACAATCCCCGAGTTTTGAAGGAGACATTTTCGCTGGAAGCGCACTATCTCCAGACCTCCGAAGGAGAGACGGGAACCAATTACATGGACTATGGGTTGTCTCTGGGTCGCCGATTCCGAGCGCTTAAGCTCTGGTTTGTCCTTCGCTATTTCGGGCGGCGCGGACTGGCCAACCGCCTGCGCAAGCATATGGAATGGGCCCGCCAACTGGCGGAACGAATCGACTCGCATCCAAATTTTGAGAGGCTGGCTCCGGTCCCATTCAGTACGGTATGTTTTCGGCTTAATCCCAAAAGCCGTTCCTTGCCTCCTGCCCTACTCGATGATTTGAACGAGCGACTGATAGGTACAATCAATGCTTCCGGGCAGTGTTACCTTTCACACACACGACTGGAAGGACGTTTCGTTCTCCGCATGGCGATCGGGAATCTGAGGACACAGTTTCATCATATTGATCAAGCATGGGAAACTATTCAGAGGGAAGCCAGGCGACTGTTAACTGAAGTGGCAAGCTGAAGTTCTACTTGCCAGCCAGTTCCTCTTCCACAGCTTTAGAAAGTTCTTCAAACGAAATCGCACCGCTGAAGGGGCGGCCGTTCACGAAGATAGCTGGAGTGCCGGAAACTCCGGCGAGTAGGCCGGCGGTGACGTCCTCCTGGACGTCTTCCGTGTATTTGCCAGAATCGAGGCATTCCTCGAAGGAGGATAGATCGAGTTCGAGCGTGACTGCTTTCTCCTTGAGATGTGCCACGGTCAAATGCTGCTGATCTTCAAACAACAGGTCGTGCATCTCCCAAAACTTCGCCTGATCGCCCGCACAGAGAGAGGCTTCAGCCGCCTTTTGAGCATTGGGATGGATGCTCCTTAGGGGAAAATGTCGGAAAACGATCCGGACCTGGTCACCATAGGATTCCTTCACCTGCTTCATCGTATTAGTGAACTGCGAGCAATAGGGGCATTCGAAATCGGAGAATTCCACGATGGTAACAGGCGCATTCTCCGGCCCGAGAGCAGGTTTACCATTGGTGTCGATGTCGAAACGCAACGGTTCCAGATTCGATTCAACGCCATATTTTTCCCTCAATCCGGCAAGATAGTCGTCTAGCACTTTCTGTGATTGCTGGCGCGCGAGGAATGCCTTGATCTGGGGCAGAACGTCCTCCTTTGAGCCGCGAATCCTGCTCTTATTCTCCTCGTAGAACTTATCGGCCTCTGCGTCGCTCGGTTGTTCGGTCCTGGCCTGGATCTCTTTCTGGATCAGCTCATCCCGGCTGACTCCCTGCTCCGTCGCTTCCAGCTCGAGAAGACGCTCCGAAATCATCTGATCCAGGGTTTTCTCCAGAATTTCGTGGCGCTTCTTTTTCTGTTCTGCAGCAAAGCGGAGTTCCTCGTTTCTCAAAGATTCGAGCTGAATGGCAGCTCGCAGTTCAATCTCAGATCGCGTGATCTGTTCGTCGCCGATCTCGGCCAGAACGTCGTTCCGGTCGTCATTATTGCCGGCCTGGGAGAAAATCACGCCGCTTTGCAGTAGAAGAATGGAAAGGACCAACCCGCTCGCTCGATAAAGTCGATTTTTAAACATAGAGCCTCGTTGTGTAGTGTTTCACCGGCACTCCAGATCAACCTTCATCAGGATTCATGAACATTCAGGGAACTGGCTTTTTCGCCTTGCGCCAGACGATCTTTGAAGTTCACAAGACAGTATACATTTTTCAAATGGTACCCCCGTTTCGATTCTCGTGTGAAACACACCTTCTTGCTGAGAGGAATAGGGTAGTTGATCGCAATTTGGCTATTTGACTATAGTAGGCCGTGATATGAAACCTATAACGCCAGCCGAGGGGTGGTTTGTTTCCCACCTCTATTATCGTGTTAACCGACGCCTGTGGGGAGCCACTGACCGGGATCAAAAGAAGGAAAGCCGTGAGCGTTTCGTTCGCTTGTGTCAGAACTTTCGCAACGTCGAGAACTGCCAACTGTATAGCTATTCGGTGTGGGGGCTGAAAGCTGATTTCGGGTTGATGCTCGTAGACCCGGAGCTCCATCACCTCAACCAATTTCAGAACGACCTGTTCGATATCTTTCCGGGAGGCGTGTTAGAGCCGTCCTACTCATTCAACTCGATGAGTGAGATCTCGGAGTACATCACCCAAGAGGAGGATTACGACCGCACTTTGCGGGAAAAGGACGGACTTGAGCCGGACTCTCCTGAATACCAGGAGAAGATGAAGAGTTTCCGGGAGCGAATGCAGGTTTACATCAACGACCGTCTCTATCCAAAGATCCCGGATCACGAGGTGATGTGCTTTTACCCGATGGACAAATCGCGAGGCGACGTCAACAACTGGTATCTGCTGGATTTTGAGACCCGGAAGAAGTATATGTCCGGACATGCGATTACCGGACAGGTCTATCGCGGAGATGTCAAGCAATTGGTAACCGGGGCCATTGGCCTCGAAGAGTGGGAGTGGGGGGTCACATTATTTTCCGACGATCCTTACTACTTCAAGAAGATCGTTTACGAAATGCGCTACGATGAAGCCAGTGCCCGTTTTGGCGTGTTCGGTGATTTCCTGATCGGAATCAGAATGGAGCCTGACCAGCTGCTTGAGAGACTCCGCCTGTAGAAACGTCATTCGCAATTTCGGACATGTAATGCTGAACCCGATGACCCAATCTAACCAATCCAAGGAGGAGCAGTAATCGATGGCCAGACCAGTGACACTTTTCACGGGACAGTGGGCGGATCTGAGTTTCGAGACAATTTGTGGAAAGGCGAAAGAGTTCGGATATGACGGCGTCGAGTTGGCCTGCTGGGGTGATCACTTCGAGGTCAAGAAGGCTAACGAAGATGACTCCTACTGTGACGGTCGTTGGGCGGTTCTCAAAGAGCATGGTCTGAGCTGTGCCGCCATCAGCAATCACCTGGTCGGCCAGGCCGTATGCGATCAGATCGACGAACGCCACAAGGCCATTCTACCGCCCTATGTGTGGGGTGATGGCGATCCGGAGGGAGTAAGGCAACGAGCTGCTGAGGAGATGAAAGCCACTGCTCGCGCCGCCGCCAGATTTGGCGTGAAGGTAGTCAACGGATTTACCGGAAGCAGTATTTGGCCTTACATTTATTCATTTCCCCCGGTTGACCCCGCGACCATTAAAGGAGGGTATGAAGATTTTGCCAACCGATGGCTTCCGATTCTCGATGTTTTCGAGGAAAACGGTGTCCGATTTGCTCTGGAAGTCCATCCCACTGAGATTGCTTTTGACATCGCTAGCGCTGAGCGTGCTTTGGACGCAGTGAATGGACATCCAGCTTTTGGCTTCAACTATGATCCGAGCCATTTCGGATATCAAGGCGTCGACTACATCGAGTTTTTGCGGAACTTTCGTGATCGAATCTACCATGTCCATATGAAGGACGTGGCATGGAGCAGCCGTCCTTGTCGGGCAGGCGTTTTCGGAGGACATCTCGACTTCGGGCACCCCGACCGTGTTTGGGATTTTCGGTCGCTGGGTCGAGGAAACATCGACTTCGAGGCCATCGTTCGAGTTCTCAATGAAATCGGTTACAGTGGCCCTCTTTCAGTAGAGTGGGAAGACCCGGGAATGGACCGTGAGCATGGAGCGGCTGAAGCAGCCCAATTTCTGCGAAGACTTGACTTTAAGCCGTCCGCGGTGGCCTTCGATTCTGCATTTGCTCGAGACAAGTAGCTTTTCAGAGGTCCAGGCCAACCCTCCTGTTGATGTGGATCAGTGATCCTCACTGACCCGTAGCCAGATAGAGCGTTGACGCGGGCCATCGAACTCGCAGAAGAAGACGCGCTGCCATCTTCCCAGCTGGAGTTTTGACCCGGAAATGAGCAGTTGCAGTGAGGAGCCGGTTATTGAGGAGAGAAAATGAGCGGGAGAGTTTCCTTCGACATGGTCAAAATGAACGCTCGGGACTGCTTTTGCAAAAGCGCGTTCAAGATCTGAAGCCACGTCAGGATCGGCTCCTTCATTGACGATCAATCCGGCTGTTGTGTGAGGGCAGTAAACGATACATAATCCCTCCCTTACACCCTGTTCGGAGAGACTGTCCTCAATCTGCTGTGTGATGTCGATTAGTTGGATTTTCCGCTGGGTAGAAACGTTGATGTGTTTGCTCATCTATCTAGGATAATCACTCAACGGCCGCTGACAAGGGGTTCAGGAACTTTGCAATTTGGCATCAAAAAATTGTCAGGGACTGGTCGGAGCCAGCCCTGCTACAGGGAGGTTTAGAGATGAAGCTGCGCAGCCGCAACTGGTTTGAAGGGACGAACCTTTACTCTTTTGTCCACCGTTCGTGGATGAAGGCAGAGGGCTTGCCTCACGATGTATTCGACGGTCGTCCGGTCATTGGAATTTGCAACTCCTGGAGCGAGTTGACGAACTGCAATGCACATCTTCGACTGGTGGCGGATGCAGTCAAGCGAGGAGTGTGGGAGGCCGGTGGGTTTCCAGTAGAGTTTCCTACCATCTCGCTTGGGGAAGTTCTGATTAAGCCGACCACTATGCTTTACCGCAATTTGATGGCTATGGACGTCGAGGAGATGATCCGGGCCAATCCCCTGGACGGCGTGGTCTTACTTTGCGGCTGTGACAAGACCACCCCGGCGCAGTTAATGGGGGCAGCCAGTGTCGATCTGCCTGCTATCATGGTACCCGGAGGTCCGATGCTCAAGGGGCGCTGGAAGCAGGAGCAGATCGGGTCGGGAACCGACGCCTTCCGGTTCTGGGACGAACTCAGAACCGGCAGAATCACGGAGGAAGAGTTTGTCGCGATCGAGTCGTGTATGTCGCGCAGCGCCGGACATTGCATGGTGATGGGTACGGCATCGACAATGACCAGCCTGGCGGAGGCGCTGGGCATGACGCTAACCGGATGCGCTAATATTCCGGCTGCGGATTCCAGACGGTATGCTATCGCTCATGAGACCGGGCGGAGGGCTGTTGAGATGGTCCGCGAAGGTCTTCGCCCCTCACAGGTGTTGACACGTAAAGCATTTGAGAATGCCATCCGGGTCCTGATGGCGATCGGAGGTTCAACCAATGCCATCATCCATTTGGTGGCGTTGGCGGGCCGTCTGGAGATCGACCTTCCGCTGGAAGACTTCGATCGGATCTCCAGAACCACACCGATGCTGGTGAATCTGAAGCCTTCAGGAAAGTATTTGATGGAGGATCTTTTCTATGCAGGTGGCATTCCGGCATTGATGAAGGAACTCGGAGATCTCCTCCACCTGGATGCACTGACCGTTACCGGCAAGACCATGGGAGAGAATCTGGTCAAGGCCGAAGTTTCCAATCCGGAGGTCATTAGT
>DATGOF010000340.1:0-4277 GCA_035306285.1 Acidobacteriota bacterium
TCTCGAAGATCCTTCAAAGGGAGATCCGCTGGCCATCTTTCGTGATTGGGCCCGGCGATTGCGGGAGATGGGCATCCACCAGATCGATGGCGATTTGATCGGCGATGCGCGGGTCTTTGGTCCGGGAAGGCTGGGCACTGGGTGGGCGTGGGATGATCTGCCGCTGGGGTATGCCGCCGAAACTGCGGGCCTGCAATTTAACGAAAATGTTGTTCTGGCAACCATTTCTCCTTCGAGCCAGGTTGGTAGCCCCGCCCGCCTTGAACTTTCGCCGCATACCGCCTATGTGGACGTTACGACCCAGGTCGTCACGGCCGCTCCGCATATCGAAGCACACCTGGAAGTAGTGAGACAGCCGGGCAGCAATCGATTTCTGCTGCGAGGTGCCATTCCGAGCGGCTCTCCCCCTTTTAAGCGCACGCTTGCGGTGCACGATCCCGTTAAATATTTCCTGACGGTGTTTCGAGAAACGCTGGAGGAGCAGGGGATTCGGGTTCTGGGCGAGGTTGCCCAAATCACAGACCAGCAGCCGGAACCAGAGCTTCTGCGACGGCTTCTTTTCAGCTATGAGTCTCCACCTCTGATTGACCTGTTGCGTATCTTTCTAAAGAGCAGTCAGAATCTTTATGGAGAATCGATCGTTCGCGTGCTGGCACCTTCTTCGCAGGGCAAATCAATGGAAGCGGGATTGGAAGAGGTGTTCCAGGTGCTTGATAACCTCGGGATCTCGCGCCACTCCTACCAGATGGTGGATGGCTCCGGATTGTCTCGATACAACCTGGTAACTCCAGCAGTCATGGTTCAGTTACTCTATTATCTTTACCAAAGTCGTTATCGCGACTTGATCATGGATCTTCTTCCGGAGGCCGGCTCGGACGGGACGCTGAGGCACCGCCTGACGGCTTCGTCGGGGCCCAACAAAGTCGTGGCAAAAACCGGAACGCTCTCCAATGTGCGAGCACTGTCCGGTTATCTCCTCAGGGATGGTGGAGGTGGCTACGTTTTTTCTCTTCTGATCAATCACTTCCTGCATCCCACGGCTCAACCAGAATGGTTTCAAGATCGAATGCTAGAGATCCTCTCCAGATCTTTAGTCCTCTCTCATAGCTTTCCGGTCGATCGAGAAACCAATGGGAATGTCGTCACCGAACCCTAATCGCTCGGGTGGTTTATCGATCCAATTGGATCATTCACTCCTGCCGCCTTTCTTGCGACGTTCAATTTCCCCAAGTCGTTTCTTGATCGTTTTCTCGAACCCTCTGTCGCCCGGAGCAAAAAAGCGTGTGTCCACGAGTGAGGGAGGTAAGCAGCTCATTTCTGCCACTCCTGTCTCTTCGTCGTGAGCATAGCGGTAGCCGCTTCCGTAACCGAGTTCCTTCATCAGACGGGTCGGAGCGTTTCGCAGATGAAGTGGCACCGGCTCTAGAGGAGAGTTCTTAAGTATCTCCTGGATGGTTGAATAAGCGCGATAGATTGAATTTGATTTGGGTGCCTGGGCCAGCAGAACAGCCACTTGAGCGAGAGCCAGGTTGCCTTCGGGCATACCCAGGAAATGTACGGCCCGCATCGCGTCTACTGCATATCCCAGTAGCTCTGGTTGAGCCAGTCCGACATCTTCGGACGCAAAGCGGACCATCCTTCGAGCCACGTAGAGGGGGTCTTCGCCAGATTCCAGAATTCGCGCCAGCCAGTAAAGGGAAGCATCGACATCGCTATTGCGGAGGGACTTGTGAAATGCGGAGATCAGATTGAAATGTTCCTCTCCACTCTTGTCGTAGAGAAGCGTGCGCTGAACTGCCTTTTCCAGCATCGACAGGTCGATTTCAGGCCGATCCTGGTTCTTCTGCCAGGCGAGGCGTGCTGCTGCCTCGAGCAAATTCAAGGCTCTGCGCGCATCCCCTCCTGCCAGCGATGCTATCCTTCGAAGCAGCGGTTCCTCCGCAAGAATCTGCCATTGACCAAGGCCCCTTTCTTGATCTCCCAGAGCGCGTCGAAGCAATTCCAGCAAGGCTTCCTCTGATAGGCTGTGCAGGATCAACACCTGTGTGCGAGAGAGTAAAGGCGAAATCACTTCAAAAGACGGGTTTTCGGTGGTGGCCCCTATCAGGGTGATCGCTCCTGATTCGACATGGGGCAGAAAGGCATCCTGCTGAGCCTTATTAAAACGATGGATTTCATCCACGAACAGAAGGGTGTGCTTCTTTGAAGCACGTTTGTGAAAGGCCGCCTCGTCGATCACCCTGCGGACGTCTTTGACTCCAGACAGGACGGCACTGAGAGATACGAAGTGAGACGAGGTCGTCTCAGCGATCACTCGAGCCAAGGTCGTCTTACCCACTCCTGGAGGACCCCAGAGAATCAGCGACGGAATCTGATCGCTTGCAATAGCCTCCCTGAGAAACTGTCCTTCGCCGGTGAGGTGCTCCTGGCCCACGATCTCATCCAGCGTCCGCGGGCGCATTCTTTCGGCAAGCGGCACTCTGGAGGACGAGCTTGATGACTCTGATGAGGAGGGGAAAAGTGGCTCGCTCATTCGTTCTGGGATTGCTTTCTCAAAACCTCATACATAATCAGTGAACCTGCAACTCCGGCATTGAGGCTGTCGACCCCGGCAGCCATCGGGATGGTGATCCGGTGAGTCGCCGCCGCCTGGATCGACTCGTCAATGCCGGTTGCTTCCCCACCTATCGTGACAGCCAGAGGAGAAGTAAAGTCCGCCTCGAACAGATTCTGGCCACCGGTAGTCGCAGTCGTCCAAAGAGTGAAGTTTCGCTTCAACAGCTCATCAAACGGCACTCCCTGAAGAAAAGGCGATGTGAGCAGGCAACTGGCTGACGCGCGAACGACTTTGTCATTGAAACAAGAAACGGTTCCGGGACTGGCGACCACGCTGAAGATGCCGGTGGCTGCTGCGGTTCGAATCAATGTGCCAAAGTTTCCAGGGTCCTGGAGCCGGTCCAGGTAGAGAACATAGGGACTGATTTGCTTCCAGGTCCAGCGCGGTTTGGAGAAAAAGGCCAGAATGAATTGAGGATGCTGGACTTGAGAAAGTCTACGGAACAAATCGGGCGTGACTTCAACGGCCTCTTTACTCTTTTGGAGTAGGGAAGGCAAACGAGGATCGTCTGAGTCGGCATAGATCAGCAGTTCAGGAGCTTGACGCTCGCTTAAGTCCCGAACGGTTTTCCAGCCTTCCACGGCGAGCCAGGGACAGTCTTCCCGATCAGGCCTGGCCACGTACCGCTGCCAGGTTTTGAAGCGGGGATTATGGCGGCTCTCGATGCAAGTTACAACAGACACGATTCTCACATTCTAGAACGACAGGTGACGGCGAGTCGAATGGCAGGAAGGCATTCTGCTTGACTCCTGTCGTGCGATCGATGAGCTCTTCGCTTTCCCCTGAATCTCAGGAATGTCTTCTGACTCGTGTCGAAGGTGGAAGATGACACTGGCTGTCGTGTTCGAGGGGCATCTTTGTCCGTCGAAGGGCGGAACTACAATCCCATAGGCAGGGACGCCTGTGGAGCCGGAACAGGCAAGGATGCCTGTCCCACCGTAGGACAGCCATCTTGAATGTGCACGAAAAGCCATCTTTTAGTTATCCTCACCGCTATGGAGTCAGAAAGAGTCTCCTCAAAAGTCGTTCGTTTGGATGCCGAGAACAGAGCTGAGGTTATCCAACTGGCTGCCGAAGTCATTCGCGGAGAGGGTATCATAGCCTACCTTTCAGATACGGTGTATGGCCTCGGGTGCGATCCCTGGTCAAAGAAAGCGCTTGAACGGCTCTTTCAAGCGAAGGGCCGCTCCCCTGACAAAGGCGTCCTGCTTCTGATATCCAGTGTCGAGATGGCTACGCCACTGGTCGACCACTTCCCGAGTGCCTGGAGCACTTTTTCCAGGCACCTGTGGCCGGGACCGTTTACGTTGCTCTTGCCGGCAAGTTGGGAACTTCCGGAACGGGTCCGCGGAAGAGCAGGGAAGGTGGGTCTACGGATTCCAGGTTCGACCTTTCTCCGCGAGTGGCTGGAAGCCATCCCCGGCCCTGTTGTTTCAACCAGTGCCAATCCTTCAGGGCGAAATATACCTGCGTCTTTCGAGGAGGTGTTTAACTTCTTCGACGGAAAGGTAGACTTATTCATCGATGGCGGAAAGCCGGCTCGGACGATGCCGTCTACCGTAATCGACCTGTGTACCTCACCGCCAAAGATTGTCCGCAAGGGGGATCAGGCAGACCTTGCTATTCGGCTGATCGCTTCTTTTCGCAAACCGCAATGAGT
>DATGOF010000341.1:0-2589 GCA_035306285.1 Acidobacteriota bacterium
GTTCGAGCTGCCTCAGTCATAGCAAAAACCGTCCGAACTGGCTGTACATAGGCAGCCTCCGGCTCCCACGCACCGATCGAGTCCTCAGGAAATTCACCTCGCGGTTCAATTTCCTGTAATCCACGACGATCTAGAACCTCAGTCTGAACGCCGAGGCTCTTTTGTAATTGCACATTCTGCTTAAGCTGATCTTGCTGATCGTGGCTTGTCAACAGCACCATTCCAGGTCGGCGGAAACCGATATCGTGTCCCCACTGCTCCTTGAAAGAGGCATAAAAAAGCAGACTCTCCCTCGCCATACCCACAGTGACTGGATGTGAGTAGTGCTGACGTAGAATCGCCCCCGACTTACCGGATGAGCCGGCAGCCAGAAATCGCTTCTCCAGCAACACGATGTTCTTGATGCCTGACTCGGCAAGAAACAATGCAATGCTTGATCCGATTATCCCTCCCCCAACAACAACCACATCTACAGTCTGCGCCATATTCACTCCTCAGCATTGAATCCTACTACCGTTACTGCAGCAGCTATTGTATACGGAACGATCGGTGCTTATTCAAAGATTCCTTCTCGGGGCAAGTGTCGCAACTTGGCGCCGAGCTCTTCGTGAAACCAGGAGATTCCAGCGACTCCGGCGGCGCCAGCGTCAAGCAAAACCTCAAAATGAGATTGTTTAATTCCTCCGAGTGCAAAAACAGGTATGTGGATGAGCCGGATGGCCTTACGGAACCCACTTAAGCCAAGCGGCGGTGTTTCCGATTTCTTGGAGCGAGGAGGGAAGATTGGTGAAAGAAAAACGTAGTCAGCCCCCTCTTTCTCCGCCAGTATTCCTTCCTCCACCGAATGAACTGATTTTCCAATGATGAAATCTTTCCGGCCTGATTGGGACCGCAGGGAGATTGCGTGGCTGACACTCAAGTGGCCGGGAAGGTGGACTCCGTCCGCATTCTCTTGGAGGGCCACCTCGACCAGCGAATTGACGAAGAAGAGTTTGCCCTCCAGATGTGTGAGCCGGATGCCTTCTCGGATCAAAGGAAGAGATTCCTTAAGTGACAGATCCTTTTCTCGCCACTGAAGAAGCTGGGCCCGCGAGGAGACTAGAAGCCCCAGGTAGGTTTGCAAGGAAATACCGGGAAACTGCGATCGATCAGAAATCCCATACAGCAGCAGACCGGAAGACGTCAGCCTACGTCTTGCTGAAATACTGTTTGAAATGAGCAATCTCCCACGTACCAAGGATAATGTTCGATATCCCGAGTCCTGAGACCGCGCCGCGAAAAAAGTTGTTCAAGAAAATAACACGGAGGGCAGGGTAATGGTACAGAAGAGAATTCTGCTTCCAGAAGTCCATCCAGGGGAAGATCAACAGAAAAATACCTACTTCGAAGCAATACAGTACATATAGAGAAAAGAGAAACTTACTGGCCATTAACCTGAATTGTTAGTGCCTTCACCTTCTGCGACACGTCCCTATATCCTGGGTCCCGATCGAGAATTCTGGCATATCCTTCAAGAGCACGGTCAATCTCTCCCATCTCCTCAAGAGCATAGCATCTATCGTACTGTAAAGCCTTCCACTCGTAATCCTTCATGTCAGGAAGTGAAAGCCCCTCTTCCGACCACCTGACCGCCTGCTCGAAGTTTCCGAGCTGATTGTAAGCGGTACTCAGCATACTACAACAAAGAATCTTCTGGGGAGCACTGCTCTCTCCATTCAGGAATTGATAGGCATCCTGGAATTTTTCTACCGCATCTTCCAAAAGACCCATCTCTTTGTACGCCATGCCGAGATCGTAATGGACCCGCGGATCATCCTTGGAATTACCGCCTGTAGCTGTCACATCATAACGCAATATCTCTTCAGGTTCAGGCTCCACTTCATTGCTGAAAAGACCGTCCAGGGCGGATTCAACTTCCATTACAAAATCGTCTGTGGGCTCTTCGATCCCTGGCTCATTGGTGACTTCGGTTGATTTCAGCGGCTCTTCAGGTATTTGAACCGAACCTTTGATCGCTCTTTGCCTGACTCTTTCATCAGTGGGAAAGAAACGGACCAACTTCTCGATTAAACTGCGGGCGTCATCTTTCAGCCCCAGCTTGAGGTAGAAGTCTGCTTCTTGCAGTGCCTCGTCAAGCGAGCCATCCCATGGCTCCTCGGGCTGGAAAGGAGACGCTGACACTTGTGCAGTGTTCTCTCCCTCAGACGACACATCGGGCATCGTTTCTAGCGTCGGTTCGCTGGCCAGCGGATCTAACTTGGCGGTAGCGGATTCATCAAAAGCTAACATTGAGTCGTCGAAGGAGAAAGTCTCGTTCCATTCGAACCCCTTGCTCTCTGATCGCTCACCGCTTTCGTCTTCCGAATCGGAGCCGAACAGGTACTCGGCGAAGCTGAGTAGAGAATCACTTTGGTGCTCTGGCTGGTCCTGATCGGAAGAGTTTGGCTGGTCGATTAGAAGATCAAAACCTCTCACCTCGGGAGCCAACGAGACAGTCGTTTCTTCAGCTGGAGACATACCAGAAACGGATCCGAGCTCCAGAGCGTCTACTTCCTCGTGGGCAAAAATCTTTTCCCCGGTATCCTCCTG
>DATGOF010000342.1:0-6284 GCA_035306285.1 Acidobacteriota bacterium
TGTGGCAGGTGCGCCACCAGGTAAGCAGTAGCCATTTCGCCGGCTGACAAGAAAGCGACCACCTGTGTCAACAACCCAACCGCGATTGCCAGCCCACCAAAAAATTCAATGATACCGGCCGCAATCATCAGTGCATCTGAGGCCTGCTGACCTCCAAATACTCCGAACAACTTCTGAGCTCCATGAAAGGCGAAGAGAATCCCTGCGAAGAAGCGAAGCAGGAAATACGCGGGTTGGGTGAGACTCGAGAGGAATGCGTTGAACGATGACATGGCGTGCACCTCCTTTTTGTCGACCTTAGCAAAAGGCGAACTGGAAAGAAACAACTATGGAATCACGCTGAACCTAAAATTCCAATCGAAAATTCGATCCGCTGGTGTCATGCTAGAAGCATCCGTGGAACTATTGCCAAAACAATTCGCCAAGAGGCGACAGGTGAGGTGTCCAGAAGGGATCCTGTGGACGGCCTTTCAGCTGGCTTGTGCCACAAAATACACACCGGGTCTAATCGAGGAGGGTAAACGATAATGAGATTACTATCACTAAGTCTTACGGTGTTCCTGGCAGGAACGGGTCTGGCTGCGGCCCAGGCAGAACAGATGAGTTTTTTCTTAACCAGCGTCGGGCCGGGGAACGGTGCCGACTTGGGTGGACCGGAGGGCGCCGATGCTCATTGTCAGAAGTTGGCCGCAAGCGCGGGTGCCGGTAATCGAACCTGGCGGGCGTATCTGAGTACGAGTGGCCAAAATGCTGTCAATGCTCGGGACCGGATTGGTGAGGGACCATGGTACAACGCAAAAGGAGTTATGGTGGCTCGGGATATCGAGCATCTTCACGGCGACAATAATCTGACCAAGGAAACAGTCCTCAATGAGAAAGGAGAACCGATCAACGGTCGTGGTGATAATCCGAATCGGCACGACATTCTGACCGGTTCACAACTGGATGGTACGGCCTTTTCCGGAGATGGAGATCGAACTTGCCAGAACTGGACCAGTTCGGGAGCGGGCAGTGCTCAGGTCGGCCATCATGACCGTCAGGGAGGCGGGGATAATCCGACTTCTTGGAACTCCGCCCATGCGAGCCGGGGTTGCAGCCAGGAAGACTTGCGAGGCACAGGAGGCGACGGCCTCTTCTATTGCTTTGCAATCGACTAGTCCCGAACTAGCCTGGTTTAGAGCAGGCACACCCTATTACGCTGATCAAAACCAGAGAAGTGCCAGGGCATGGACCTTTAAACGGTAGCATTACGCTGACTGTGATGCAGCGCGAACGGGAGACGTCATCAGTGTGATCTTTCCAAACGGCAACATAGAATCCTCCGTCATCGGACGATGCCCACGCATGCCTGTCTCCTGTAAAGCGAGGGGAGCCCTCTAAACCCGACTCTGGTTGACCCGCAGCATTTATTTTGAATAATCAAGCAGGAGAAAGCATAAAGAAAAGAAAGTAATCCGTAATAAGGGAACATTGTATGATCGACTCCCCATTTCGACGAGGAGGAGGGGGCGCTGGCCCCTCGGGTCCTCAGTTCGAAATTAATCCGGCCGATCTAGCGCGTTACGCGCGCATCGGCGCTTCCGCAATCATTGCCCTGCTTGTTCTATACGGGTTGAACTGGCTTCGGACCTTCTATACCGATTGGCTCTGGTTCAGCGCACTGGGATATGAAAGCGTTCTCGTAAAAATTATTGCGAGTCAGTTTTGGCTTTTCCTGGTAGGACTTCTCATATTCGTCGCCTTCACTGGCGGAAATGTCTATCTCTTTTTCCGCTCCACTCGGGGATTGGGAGTTGAGGCGGTAGGCCAGATTTCCTATACCACGCTCCAGACGATCCGCCGCTTTCTGGGGTGGGTTGCGATGATAGCTATCCTCCTCTTCGGGGTTTTCGTTGCTGAAAGGATTGCAGCGCGCTGGGAGGAAGTTCTCCTGTTTCTGTCAGGCGCTTCCTTCGGAAGCACTGATCCAATCTTTGAGAAGGACATCGGCTTTTTTGTTTTCACGCTTCCCGTCTTGAACCTCCTCCAGGACTGGGTCGTGATGATACTGATTACAACTGGACTCATCGTGGGAGGGCTGTACTATGTCTTTGCCCAACTTCGGGGCGCCCCCCTCCTGTTTATAGGTCCCTTGCGCCGCCACCTGCTTGCAATCGGTGCCGCTCTCTTTATCGCGATAGCCTTTGGACACTGGTTGGCTCGCTATGACCTTCTCTACTCCACAGTCGGTGCCGTCATCGGGGTGGGATACACCGAAGCTCATGTAACCCTTCCTGCCTACACGGTCATGACGCTGATTGCTCTACTGACGGCGGGACTTCTTCTCTACTCTATGTCTCAAAGAAGTAATCGCCTGGTCTTCTGGGGCGTGGGCGGATGGTTCGTCCTCAACATCGCACTGACCAGTTTGCTTCCGGCACTGGTTCAACGACTTTACGTAGAACCGAGCGAACTTGCACGTGAGGAACCGTATCTCGAGCATCACATCCGACTGACCCGGCAGGCCTATGGGCTGGACCGCATCCAGTCCATTCATCACCCGGCCCAGGGCGTTGTAGACCATCAGACGATTGAGAACAACCCTGGAACGATCCAGAATGTGAGATTGTGGGACGAAGGCCCGCTTCTGGAAAGCTACAATCAGATCCAGTTCTTTCGACTTTATTATGATTTTCTCAGCGTCACCACAGACCGCTATGTAATTAATGGCGATCTGCGCCAGGTAATGCTGTCGACTAGAGAGCTTTCTCCAGAGAAACTACCAACCGAAGCTCAGCGCTGGGTAAATCGCCATCTTCAGTTCACCCACGGTTACGGTGTGGCGATGAGCCCGGTCACCGAGGTCGAAGGAAGCGGCCGTCCCGCTTTCTTTTTGAAAGATGTCCCCCCTCAGGGTGAAATCCCGCTGAAACGTCCCGAAATTTATTACGGGCTCAAGAGTCTCGACTATGTCATCACCAACACTTCGATGCAGGAGTTTAACTACCCTGGTACCGAAGGCCCCGCCTACACTCATTATGAGGGAGCAGGCGGTGTCCCTCTCAGCTCCTTCTTCAGACGACTGCTTTTTGCATGGAGATTTTGGGACCTCAACATCCTCATCTCAGGAGAAGTGCATGAAAATAGCCGTATTCAGTTCCGCCGGGTGGTATCCGAACGATTTTCAACCATTGCTCCTTTTTTGGTCCGCGATCGAAACCCGTACGTGGTCGTGGCAGACGGACGCCTTTTTTGGATACAAGACGCCTATACGATCACCAATCAATACCCCTACTCGGCTCGATGGAGCGGTAACTTCAATTACATCCGAAATAGCGTAAAAGGCGTCATCGATGCCTATAGCGGATCAGTCGAATTCTTCATTTCAGATGAAGACGACCCGATGATTCGGGCTTACCAGCAGATCTTCCCGACCCTTTTTCGTTCCATGACGGATATGCCGGAGTACCTGACGGCGCACATCAGATATCCCCAGGACTACTTCACCTTCCAGGTCCATATGCTTCTGCAGTATCACATGCAGGATCCTTCCGTGTTTTACAACAAAGAGGATCAGTGGGATCTACCTTTCGAAACTTCCTTCGGAAGATCATCCACGCTATTGCCCTACTATATTGTGGCTCGATTGCCGGAGGGGGATGGGGAAGAGTTCTTGTTGATTCAGCCCTTTACTCCTGTGAATCGACATAATCTCGTGGCCTGGATTGCAGCCCGTAATGACGCGCCCCATTACGGTGAGCTGATACTTTTTGAATTTCCTTCCGGCCGTCATATCGATGGGCCCAATCAAATCGAAGCGCGCATCGATAACGATCCGATTATCTCGGAACAGTTCACCTTGTGGGGACAGGTCGGATCTGAAGTGTCCCGTGGAATTTTGCTAGTCATTCCGATTGGGAATTCAATCCTTTACGCAGAGCCGGTCTTCTTGAGACCCGAGACACTGGCGTTTCCGGAGCTGCGTCGAATAATCCTGGCTGATTCCCAACGGGTGGTCATGCAGCCGACCATGGAAGAAAGCGTCCGGGCCCTGGTAGGTGAGCTTCCGGCTGTCGCTCCAACGAGTGATGCCATCCCGTTAGAGGACGATGAGGTCGTCGATGAGACACCCTCACAACCGGCTGCTCCAACTGAGAGTGAAAAGCTGGAGATGGTTCGGCGGAGCCTCCAGGATATAGCAGACCGACTGGAAGAATTGCTACGGACACTGAACGGAGGGTCGGAATAGGCCGCCGGGGGATAGCGCGCCCCGGATGGCCTTCCGTCCCGACAGCATGAGTCAATTTAGTCATCTGTGGGAAGCGGCGGAGGCTGCCCCACAATCAACTCACCATTGAACGCAAGGCACTGAGCTGGAGGTAGACTCCTTACTTGCACAGGGGATTAAACGAATCAATTCACGACTGATCGTGGCTGCATGCGATCGTGAAAGGATGTCCGAATGAAAGCTCGGAGGGCGATAGCCGCGACTCCGGCTACCAAACCAAAAGAACAGAGCACCCTAAAGGAATGCAATAGATTTCCTTAAGTTACTGTCAATAGAGGATTGATTGTACTCCTTTTGGAAGCATGAATGGTCGACCTCACTTTTTCCCGGCGTGTCGCGTCGCTTCACCCCGGATTTCCCATTCGGCGCTTTCAGCACACAGAGTTGAAAGTTGAACTCATCCTGCTTCCCTTCGGGTATATATTGACCTCGGGAGGCTTCCTTGGCATACTCTCTGGCAGTGAAGCGGCGCTTACTATCTCGAAACCCACAGGCATACGCGGCAAGGAGTGGAACGCTGGCGTTCATTTTCCTGCTGGCGCTTACACTCGCCGCCACGTCTGTCTCGACGACACCGCGCTCCGCTATGGACGTGGCTACTTCTGAGCTAGCTGTTCGGACCGAGGCCGGACTTCCGCCCGTAATCGGTGATTCCAAAGGCTCGGGTTCGAAGATTGTTCCCTCTCTGTCCCGCGAAGAAGCTGCCTCGTGTCCTTACGTCCGCCTCATTCAAATTCAGGCATCCTTTTATCAACAACTTCCGTTAAGAGTTTCTTTACTTTCCGACTACTTTCCACTCCGGATTTAGAAACCAGCGTGGCGTCTATTTAACATCACGCATTGGTATGAGGCGCTGAGCCCGGGGTCACCTGGGGCCTGTCTTCAACCGGACCAACTGAGGCCTGTCCCAGTTCCGCTGTCTGTCCCCAGTTCCCGTGTCTCCCGGTTCCTCTGCTCCCGTGCCTTGTAAGGTGGAGCCGTTCCCCAATAGCTTTGCGGAGCACCCAGGAAAGCATTCGGGAACCTGCCACCAGGAAGGAAACCAGGGATCGAGAAGATGACCCGTCATGAGGCTGTCCTCCCGGCACAGTGGCCGGTCCCCAATTGTTCCTTCCCAATTGTTCCTTGCTAAAGACTTTGAAGGAGGCTCTCAATGGAGTTGGGCTTAGAACAGGTCATCGTTGTCGGACTGACCGTAGCCGCAATCGCAGCTATCATCTACCTGCGAAAAAGAAGTCAGGCGGACGAAGACAGAGAAGAAAGGAACGATAACACCAGCGGCAAATTGTGAGCGATGGAAACTGGAAACGGGTCGATCGGCTGGCTAGCTTCCAGGATTTTTTTGCGTTCATATGCAGCTGCCGGCCACCGATATGCCATCGGAGCGATAACTCGATCATGAGTCGTGTTGAACGTTGGGATACTCGAATAGGTCTGGTCTTGGCGATGGCTGGCAACGCTGTCGGGCTTGGAAATTTCCTGCGGTTTCCTGCACAGGCAGCGCAGAATGGTGGGGGAGCGTTCTTAATACCTTACCTGATCTGCTTTATTTTGATGGGTATTCCTCTCCTCTGGGTGGAGTGGGCCATCGGCCGCCACGGCGGCAAGCACGGCCACCACTCTCCTCCCGGGATGTTTGATGTTCTGGGCAACCACCGCTGGCTGAAATATATCGGCGTGTGCGGCTTGTTCACCAATCTGACAATCGCTGCCTACTATACTTACGTGGAGTCCTGGACCTTGGCCTATATGTGGCATTCTCTACTCGGCTCTTTCGGCTCCATTGCACCCGAACAATTCTTTCAGGACTATACGGGTTCAAGCCAAGGAGGCCTCCTGTCATTCAGTTCACAGGCTGTTTTCTTCTTCCTCTTGACGCTGCTGTTGAACGTCTGGATCCTTTCGAGAGGACTGGCCCGAGGGATCGAGCTGGCAGCCAAGATTGGATTACCCTTACTGATCCTGTTTGCCGTAATTCTGGTCATACGTGGCCTTACATTGAAAGTCGGGGACTCTG
>DATGOF010000343.1:0-2555 GCA_035306285.1 Acidobacteriota bacterium
TGGAGAGTTCACCAGTCTTCCCCAGTCGTTTTCTTTTCCCCGACGGCAGGCTAGCGTCCGCTGTGGTCCGACAAATCTGAGGTCGCCAGGAAGCATCCTCTCACCAAGTTAAATCGAGGGTGGGGATCTGTCTTTGAACACCCGTACCGAGAAAATGGGAGCCTGAGGTCAGCATCTTTCCATTTCCGAATCCCCCTGATGTCAAGAGGTTTAACACCCGGGTTTTTCTGTGGAAATGACGATGGCTTCCAGTATCCTGATGCTAGAGGTTTAACATGATCAGAGACAAAGAAGTTCTGGAGTATCATTCCACCGGTCGAAAGGGGAAAATTGAGGTCAGGCCAACCAAGCCGTGTTTGAGCCAAAGGGATCTTTCTCTTGCATATACTCCGGGAGTCGCCGTTCCGTGCTTAAAGATTCAGAAAAATCCAGTGGAGATCTACAACTACACAGCTAAAGGCAATCTCGTGGGAGTCGTATCAAATGGCACAGCTGTCCTCGGGCTGGGAAACATCGGAGCGGCTGCAAGTAAGCCCGTCATGGAAGGGAAAGGTGTCCTGTTCAAGCGATTCGCGGACATCGACGTATTTGACATTGAAGTGAACACAGAAGATCCGGCCCTGCTGATTCAAACCATCGAGCTTCTGGAGCCGACATTCGGTGGGATCAATCTGGAAGACATCCGTGCACCGGAGTGTTTTTATGTGGAGCGAGAGCTCAAGCGTCGCCTCAGCATTCCGGTCTTTCACGATGATCAGCACGGAACCGCAATTATTTCTGGTGCTGGTCTCCTGAACGCACTCGAACTCACATCGCGAGACATTGAAAAGGCTCGAGTAGTCGTCAATGGGGCCGGTGCTAGCGGAATTGCGTGTGCCCTCTATTACCTCAGCCTTGGGGTCCGGCGCGAGAACCTGATTCTTTGCGACAGTCTGGGAGTTGTTTACAAAGGGCGAAGCGAAAGGATGACCCAGGAGAAGGAGGCGTTGGCTTCCGATACCTCGGCCCGCACTCTCGAGGAGGCGTTAGTCGGTGCCGATGTCTTTGTGGGGCTTTCCGTTGCCAATATTCTCAAGCCCGAGATGATCAAGAAGATGACCGATCAGCCCATCATATTTGCACTGGCTAATCCTGACCCCGAAATCACCTATGAAGATGCCATGATGGCCCGACCTGACGCGATCGTTGCGACCGGACGCTCAGATTATCCCAACCAGGTTAATAACGTGCTGGGTTTTCCTTTTATCTTTCGGGGCGCCCTCGATGTAAGCGCTACCACCATTAACGAGGAGATGAAACTGGCGGCTACACGAGCTCTGGCGGATCTTGCTCGCGAAGATGTCCCGGACTCCGTCATGAAGGCTTACGGACTCGAACGTTTGCAATTCGGACGAGAATATTTGATTCCCAAGCCTTTTGATCCGCGTGTTTTGATATGGGAATCAGCGGCAGTGGCGGAAGCAGCGATGAAGAGTGGGGTTGCGCGTATTGAGCTCGATCTTGAAGAGTACAGAGAGCAATTGGAGCGTCGCCTCGGTAAATCGCGAGAAGTGATGCGGATCATGATGAATCAGGCGAAGAAGCGTCCCTGCAAGGTCGTGTTTCCTGAAGGCGAAAACGACAAAGTGCTTCGCGCCAGTCAGGTCATCACCGATGAAGGGTTTGCGCGCCCCATCCTTCTGGGAAATGAAGACCGGATCCGTCAGTTGATGCAGAATTATGAGCTGGATCAAGAGCGGGTAGTCATCATCGATCCTGAACGGTCGGAAAAGATGCCGGGTTATGTAGAAGAGCTCTATCAGTTACGACAGCGAAAAGGTGTGACGAGGGCCGAGGCACGGAGAATACTTCAATCTCGTACGGCCTTCGGCGCGATGATGGTGCGTACGGGGGATGCCGATGCGCTGGTGGCGGGGGTGACCCAACACTATCCGGACACGATTCGGCCCGCTCTTCAGATTATTCAGAAGAGGGACGACTGTCTGCGCGTTGCAGGATTGTACTTACTGTTGCTGAAGGACAAGCCTTACTTTTTGGCGGACACCACGGTGAATATCGATCCCGGACCGGAGGAATTGGCCGATATTGCTCTGCTGGCGGCAGAAGTTGCCCAAAGATTCCATGTCGAGCCCCGGATTGCAATGCTTTCCTTCTCAAATTTCGGGAGTGTTCGACACCCGTTTGCAGAAAAGGTAAGGATTGCCACCGAATTGGTTCGGAAGAGAGCGCCTAACCTGATGGTTGACGGTGAGATGCAGGCAGATACGGCGGTGGTACCGGAGTTACGGGAGGAGCATTTCCCCTTCAGTTTGTTAAAAGGGGAGGCCAACGTACTCGTTTTTCCGGATCTCCAGTCCGCCAACGTTGCCTACAAGTTGCTCCAGCACCTGGGTGAGGCTGAGGCTATCGGGCCTATTCTGACAGGCATGCGTAAACCGGTTCATGTCCTGCAGCATGGAGCTGAGGTTAAGGATATCGTCAACATGGCTGCTATTGCCGCAGTGGATGCACTCGAAGGGTTCGATCAAAGAGAAAAGGTAAGCCCAGCGGCCAAC
>DATGOF010000344.1:0-3209 GCA_035306285.1 Acidobacteriota bacterium
GTTTCTCGGTAGAAATACCTCGCTGGCTGTGCGAGCAGCGAAGCAAGCCGTCGCGCATTCTGGTGTTGATCTGACCCGCTTTGATCCTTACCAAATCGGCGTGTATACGGGATCCGGAGAGACCGGACTTGAGAGTTCAGAGTTTTTCAGAGCAATGGGTGCGGCCTGGGCAGGCTCACCGGAGATGGATTTTAAGGATCTGGGAGGACGCTGTTCCCGGCTCATTCCGCCTTATTTTTCGCTCCGAACACTTTCCAACGCTGGTGTGGCATTCTTGGCGACCGAACTAGGGGCTCGCGGAACCAGTTGTAACTTTATCCATGGAGATATCGCATCCGCACAGGCGATTTCCAATGCCATGGAAGACTTGATGGAGGGTCGTTGTCAGATAGCCGTGGCCGGTGGGTATGATTCTCTGCTGAACCCTTCCACTTACCTTGCTTATCACAGCGTCGGTTTGCTGTCGAACAGAGAACCCGGATGCAGCTATTGCCCTTTCGATAGCAAACGAGACGGGCTAGTGCTGGGAGAAGGAGCAGCATTTCTGATTCTGGAGACGCTTGAAGGGGCCAGACAGAGGGGAGCCGAAATACTGGCCGAGATTCTGCAGCTGGAGCACTTTACCGATCCGTCCGACTCTGTCGAGCCGAAATCTGACGTCGATACATTCTGCTCCAGGGTTGAGAACGCTTTGGGAGAGTCGATGCCCGACTTCATCGTCGCTCATGGTATTGGTACCAGAGAAGGGGATCTGGCCGAGGCAGTGTTGTTGCGAAGGTTGTTTGGTTCACGCATTCCTGTGACGGCACTAAAAAGTCAGACCGGCTATCTGGGAGCGGCAACCGCGGCGGTTGAGGTGGGCTTCGCGATCCTATCTTTGCAAGAGCGTATGATTCCTCCCATAGCTCGACATGATACGACAGATCCAGCAGTCGAGCTGGATCTCGTAACCACACAGGCCCGTCCGATCGAGGCCACGGAACCCAGCGCACTCTGTTTCGCATGGAGCTGGGGCGGCCAGTACAGCTGGACGCTGCTAAAGAAATACTGATCACGAGTAGAGCTTTTCGATCAAGTCTTTAAAATGGACTTCGAGCGCGTGACGTCGAATTTTCTGCGTAGGTGTCATGAGCTCAGGTATCTGCAGCTGCTCCTTCCGAATCAGACAGAAGCGTTTTGCGCGCTCGTATCGCGCCAGATCTTGCTGAGTTCGTCGGAGCTCGTTCTCGAAGATTTTCGCAACCAGGTCCGATTCGTATAATTCCTGATCAGCTAGAGCGATCCCTTGTTCGGCAAGGTGATGCTGTAAGCACGCAAGATTAGGAACCAGGAGCGCACTCAGAAACTTGCGACCATCCCCGACCAGAACCGCCTCTTCGATAAACGGGCTTTCCCTCAGGCGAGACTCAACTGCCGCAGGAGCGACATTTTTCCCGCCGGCAGTGACCAGCATTTCTTTCTTGCGTCCCGTAATCACGAGATAGCCAAACGGATCGACGTAGCCCAGATCACCGGTGTGGAGCCAGCCATCGCGAATTACTTGGGCGGTGCCTTCCATATCCTGGTAGTAACCCCGCATCACCTGAGGGCCCCTGACCAGAATTTCTCCTTCCTCTGAGATCCGTACTTCTGTTTCATCTAGCGGTTGCCCGACTGTCCCCAATTTCACCCTGCTCATGGCATTCAGAGAAACCACAGGAGAAGCCTCGCTCAGCCCGTATCCCTGGACGACCGTCACTCCAGCGGCCGAAAAGAATTTTTCGAGCTTCACTGAAAGAGGTGCTCCACCACAGATCAGAAATCGAAGTCTGCCACCTAATTTCTGGCGAAGCCGGGAGAAAAGCAGCCGATCCGCCAGTCTGTGAGGAATGGAGAGGACCCGTGGAGGCTGATGTCCAACGATTCCTTCTCCTAGATGGGACTCACCGAGCTGTATCAACCTACGAGCCAGCTGGCGGATTGGCAGTGGTTTTATGCTGATCTCCTGCATCACCGCCTCGTGGATTTTCTCGAGCGCTCGAGGAACACATCCCATCACGACGGGACGGTACTTGCCAAGAAGGGTGGGGAGATCGGGAGGACTGCAGTAGGCGATGGGGACGCCCTGGCTGAAGTAGCCATAGCACAGCAAGCGTTCAAACACGTGAGAAAGAGGAAGAAATGAGGCCGCCTGTTCGGGCTGCTGAAAGTCCAAACGCCGTAAACACTGTTCGAGATCGGAGACCAGGTTGGCATGCGTCAGGACGACGCCCTTTGGAGGTCCGGTCGTCCCCGAGGTATAAACGATGGTTGCCGTTGTGCCGGGAGAGATTTCCGCCCTCGCTCTTTGCAGACGAGCGAGGGCTGTCGATCCAGGACTGCCGGCGATAGCCTCATCCCAGGTGACGACGCCCGAGTCTTGCCCGGGAAATAAGGGAGAAACGATCACCGTTTCTAACAGAGGAAGCCGGTTTGCGACGCTTGCCAGCAGCTTCCACTGTTCAGTTTCACCGAGAATGATACCCCTGCACTGGCTTTGCTCGAGAATATACAGAAGCTGCTTGGGAGAGATGTTCGGGTAGATGGGGACGACGACCATCCTTGAGCCGAGGATGGCAAAGTCCGATATGTGCCACTCCGGGCAGTTTTCCATATAGATGGCCACTCGGTCGCCTGGCTTTAGACCTTTCGACAGGAGAAACTGACTCAAAGACAGGACGCTCTCTTTAAAGGTTTGAATAGAAAGTTCTCGAGTCTGCTCGTTGCGCACGTGGCAGGCAAACTGCTGATGTGAGTACTGTTCTACAAAGCGGAGGAAAAGATCCACAAGATTTCGGAAAGACTCTCTGCCTTGCGTAAGATTGAAACTTGTCTGGCCTGCCTCCGCGTGCTGTTTCATCTGTGAACTTTCTGACGGGTATCGGCGTGTCTCCGTCTCAGGCATCGGACTTATGCAACGATTCTGCATACTTCAATAGCCACTGGATCACGTTCTCATTTGCCGGTGGCATTCGAAAGCGCTGGATTTCTCTTGGATCGATCCATCGACCCCGCGGGATTTGCCCCGGGTCTTGCAACAGGCGGCAGAGAAAGAAATGCAAGCGAAGCGAGCGGTCGGGATACTCATAACGATCCGTCCGGATGTGCTGGACCAGTTTGCTTTCGATCCGCCAGTTGGTCTCCTCCAAGACTTCACGTCTTACCGCCTCGGCGGGTGTCTCACCCTTCTT
>DATGOF010000345.1:0-4842 GCA_035306285.1 Acidobacteriota bacterium
CTGGCGCAGGCTACGATCCTACGCGCCTTGGTCCGATAGTAGTTCACAGGACGGATTCGATTCTCCACGTCCTGCAGGTTTGCCCGTGCCAGACTTTCGAGGTCTGGATACTGCTGAAAGACTTCCTCCGAAATCCTGATAGTGGTTTCGTCCCTAGTCCGAGCGGAAAGAAGTACGGAGATTAAAACCTGCCAGGGTTGCTTCCATTGTTCGGCGGCGAGGCGCATTTCACGCCCGTTCTCACTAAGCTGCTTCAGTTCAGCGACGGCTGTTTCCCTGGTGACATGACCTCGGCCCTTCTTTCGCACTCGTTTCACGCTCCCTGTAATTTCATTCCTAGGAATATGTTAGAGGAATTATACTGTACCTTCAGTAGAAGCTTTCCCTCTGTATCCTTTGTGCCTGTGGTTAAAGCCAGCGTCCTATTGAAAAACGGTATGGCTCCAGACACAATAGAATGCCGCGCTGGGCCCCGGCTAGAAAAACGAAAGCAGGCCATTCCACCCGTGTGGAAACGTAAAGGCAAACGTGGACGTGGGGAGGGGAAGATTAGAGAGAATATCGTGACGACCCTTCACACGACCGTCGTGTCACTGCTTGTAGGCTTCTTGCTCGCACTTCTCACCGCGTGTGGCTCGGGAGAAGTTCGTTTTCTATCTATCGCTACGGGTGGCACTGGAGGGGTCTACTATCCCTACGGGGGCGGACTGGCCAATTTGATCAACCGTCACATCGAGGGAATTCAGGCAGTCGCTGAAGTCACCAGCGCTTCAGTGGAGAATATCGCGCTGATAGCTTCAAGAGAGGCAGATATCGCTTTCGTACTGGCCGATACAGCGTATCAAGCCTATACCGGATCCGGTTCCTTTGAAAGCAGAAAACTCGACCAGATTCGAGTTCTCGCTTCCCTCTACCCCAACGCATTGCAAATCGTTGCCCTGGAAGACTCTTCCATTCAGAGGCTGGGAGACTTAGTCGGTCAGCGAGTTTCAGTCGGTGCCCCCGGCAGCGGCACCGACTTGACGGCGCGAACGGTTCTGAGTGCTTTATCCATCGGTTACGACCGCTTCGTTCCATTGAGGTTGAACTTCAACGAGACTGCAGACGCGCTCCGCGACGGACGCATCGACGTGGGCATCTGGAGTTCCGCCCCGCCAACCGGTTCGATTGTCGATTTAGCCACCTCGCGACCCATTCGTCTCATACCCTTTTCTCGTGAAGAAATGGAAAAGGCTCTTGCGACCGGTCCCGTCTATTCTCGCTACACGATTCCCGCAAAAACCTATCCCGGTCAGAAGGAAGACACGCTAACTATCGGAACGCCAAACCTCCTAATCGTACACGAAGCGATGGAGGAAGAACTGGTTTTTCAGATTTTGAATCTACTGTACGATCAAATCGAGTATCTCACTTCAGTCCACTCAGCAGCTCGTCACACCGTTCCCAAATACACGCTATCAACTGCTCCTATCCCGCTCCATCGAGGAGCTCGACGATATTTCGAAAACAATGGATATGACATTCCCCAGCGCCTATTGGAGTAGGCAACTCAGATCATTGGTCGAGGAGACCGCCGGCTAAAAATGGTGTTCAGACTCGCAAGGCAAATTACTCGTGGTTGTATCATCCTCTGGATTGCTGTCTCGCTGTCCTTGTTTCAAATCTATTCTCTGATTCCAATCTTTCCGCGACCCAATCTGTTTCTTCTGAGAAGCGCCCACCTTAGCCTCGTGCTGGTTCTCACCTTCTTGCTCTTTCCACTTCAACTCAAGGGGAAAAAGGGTGCAGTGGGACGATTAGTTGATACGTTACTAATCGCGGCTGCTATCTACTCCGGGTACTATTTGCCGGCCAACCTTAACGAAATAGCCGACAGGGCCGGATTCTGGACTCATTCCGATATTCTGGCGGGAATCGCATGCATTATCTGCCTGCTGGAAGGTTGTCGACGGGTTGTCGGAATGGGTCTGACCGGAGTAGCCGCCGGGGCCATCGCCTATGCGTACGCGGGACCTCTCCTTGGCGGGATACTGGCCCATCGGGGTTATTCGACACAAAGGATCGTGGCCCAACTATATCTCGGGCAGGAGGGCATTTTTGGCCTTCCACTCGGCGTCGCCGTAAATTTTGTCTTCATCTTCATCCTGTTCGGCGCATTCCTGGAAGTCACGGGAGCTGGTAACTTTTTCATGGATCTTGCCTACGCGCTGACTGGAAAGAGAAGGGGAGGACCGGCTAAAGCAGCTGTGCTGAGCTCGGCCTTCATGGGATCCATTTCGGGCAGCGCTATCGCAAATGTCGTAACCACTGGAACCTTCACGATTCCATTGATGCGGCGTATGGGCTACCGCAGGCATGAAGCCGCAGGAATTGAGGCTGCCGCCAGTACCGGAGGTCAGATCATGCCTCCCGTGATGGGTGCAGGCGCTTTCCTGATGGCTGAGATGACAGGTATTCCTTACTGGGAAATTGCCAAGGTCAGCTTTCTTCCCGCTTTGATGTATTTCGCGACGGTGTATCTCTTCGTCGATATACTTGCAGCTCGACGAGGCGTCGAAATAACGAATGTGGCTGTCGGGCGACCGTCTGAAATCCTTCTGAGAAACTGGCACTTTATCCTTCCGCTGGTGGTTCTAATAGGAGCTTTGGGACTGAATTATTCACCGGGACTGGTGGGACTTCTCGGATTGCTAGCGGTGCTCGGAGTTTCAGGGGCTCGGGGGATCTTTCAGCTGCTTTCCCAGAAGGAGCATTCCGAAAGCATCCTTCAGATCTTTAGCAACGCACTCTCAGTCGTGGTTCAGGCTCTCGAAACCGGAGCCAAGAATGCCATCATGGTGATACTGGCGTGTGCAGCCGCCGGTATCGTCGTCGGTGTAGTTGGTTTGACAGGATTGGGGCTCAAGTTCACGACGCTGATGCTTTCCCTCACAGGAGGTAATATTTTGCTGGCTCTCCTGGTATTGGCCGTTGCAAGCCTCGTCTTGGGAATGGGTTTGCCAGTGACGGCCAGCTATATTGTCCTGGCCGTCCTAGCCGCGCCGGCTCTCACTAGTGAACTGGGCATTCCTCTTCTGGTGGCTCACCTCGCTATCTTCTGGTATTCACAGGATTCCAATGTAACTCCTCCGGTTGCTCTGGCAGCCTTTGCCGCTTCCGCCTTGGCAGGAGGAAGCCCCTTTCGAGCGGGGCTGTCCGCCTGGAAATTTGCCAAGGGACTGTATCTGGTACCCGCGTATCTGGTTTTCCATCCTCACATCATCACCGGAGGCTCTGTACTCGAAATCGTATGGGATGTGGTGGTGGGAATTTTGGCCCTAGGAGCTTTCGCCATCGCCCTGGAAGGCTACTTCCGGACGAGACTTACTGTTTTGCCCCGGATTTTATTCGCGGCTGGTCTGCTGGCGATCTTCGTCCCTTCCCTTACTGTCGAGATAGCCGGCCTTTTGATGATCGCGGGCGGGTTCCTCTATCACCTCCGGGCCACCCACTGGTCAGTCGTCGCCACCAAGCCTGTGATGAGAGAATAAAGACAAGAAAGGACAGCGTGATTCTGTACCATCAGAAGCACCATCGTTTGCAGGTCCAATATTCTTTATGGACGATTCAGAGTTGCTGGAAGAGCTACTTGGGGCGACACGAGAATTGGGTGTCGAGATTCTCTGGAAGGAAGGGGACTTTGCCAGCGGTTTTTGCCGACTGAAAGATCGGCGCCTACTTGTTCTGAATCCGTCTCTGCCGGTAGCGAAAAAGATCGAGATCATCTGTCAGGGACTCGCTCGCATAGATCATTCTCGTATCTTTCTGCGTCCTGCAATTCGACAGCGCATTGAAACCTGTCACAAGAGTCTGGCCTGACAAAGACACGGGTGTTGCGATCCTTTTAATGACCGAGCGAAGCCAATATAATTCGCCTGACTATGCATGATTTTAACCAGGAACTTGATCGCTTTTCGGGCCAAGGAGACCTCTACCTCGGGAGAGAAAAGCTTTTCGAAGTCGATTACGACATCCGGATTCTTCAGGAGTTTGCCGAGTCGGACAGGATTACGGGAAGCGAGTCGTTGGAGTCGATCGAGGGAAAAATTTCCACCACCAACCCGATTGACCTGGCCTCTCTGGTTGACGCTGACAAGATTTTCACCCTGCGACTACAAGATGGTAGAAGGATCGATTTCTCACTGGTCGACAATCAAGGAACGATCGAGCCCCATTCCGGATTGTATTGACGTTTCAAGGCGTAAAGGCAACTCTGCCGCCTACGGGGGGATCACTGCACCGTCGATTTTCCCCCGAGAGACACAGGGACACAAAGGGGGCGGCAGGCGGATTGCCCTCCGGATGGTGGTGCGAGGATTTGGCCGGCTTGAGGATCAATACTCAGGAACCTCCCAGTTTCCGCTTCGCCCCGACCGGAGAACCGCTTCGATGACCGCCATATTTCTTAATGAGTCCTCCAGAGGAACGGGAACTTCGCCGTCCTCCTTGATAGCCCTGGAAAAAAGGTCTCCCTGAATGGTGTACTGATTTGCGACCGGGAAGGTCAGCGTCCGCTGATTATCTTCAATAAAATCACCTTCAGAGATGAAAACTCTGCACGGACGGTCGGGGGAAGCATTGAATGGAATCTCGATCTCCAGTCGCCCACTTGTCCCGAAGAAGAACATCCTTTGCGATCCCACCATTTGTGTCCCACACAGAAAAGAAGCCTGAATAGAGGGAAAATCAAGAATCACCGAGGCAAGTCGGTCGATCTTCATCACCGGGTCCAACTCAACGTGGGCTATGACGCGGCGCGGCTCTTCTCCAGTGATAAATCGGGAAGTGTTGATCGGATAACAG
>DATGOF010000346.1:0-3296 GCA_035306285.1 Acidobacteriota bacterium
TCGTCGAGACGATTTCACCCTCGACGATTTTAGGGATCAGCTACGCCAAATCCGCAAGCTGGGCCCGCTTGAACAGCTTCTGGGCATGCTCCCTCAGGTTGGCCCGTTCAAAGGTCTGGACAAAGTTAAGGTGGATGAAAAGCAGCTTGCTCATATCGAAGCGATCATCAACTCGATGACTCCACAAGAGCGCGCACAGTACAAGATTATCAATGGGTCGCGCAGGAAGCGCATTGCTCAAGGAAGCGGCCGCCCGGTTTCCGAGGTCAATCGTCTCCTGAAACAGTACATCCAAACGAGAAAAATGATGAAGCAGATGAGTAAAGGATTCTTCGGTAAGAAGTTGCCAAAATTGAACTTTCCGTTCTGAGTTGACTTTGATAAACTTATTAGTTTACAGGAGGATATCCATTGTTAAGAATTCGATTGACCCGACGTGGAGCGAAGAAGGATCCTCACTATCGGGTAGTAGTTACTGAGAGGAGTAATCCTCGTGACGGTCGTTTTACGGAAATCATCGGCTACTACAATCCGGCGCTGGAACCGGTTCGTCTGAAGCTCGACCTGGACAGGGTCAACTATTGGATGAGTAAGGGGGCCCAGCCAACCGAAACTGTTCGGACTCTGATTCGTCGAGTCCAAGAGCAGGTCGAGAGTGAAGAGAGCCGGGATCCGGGAGAAGAGACCGACAAGCCTGAGGAGAATACCGCTAAGCCCATTGAGCAAGAAGCATAGCTGTTAGCTGCATCGAGAGTCTCACTTTCAAGGAGGGCGATATGAGAGAGCTAGTCGAAGAGATAGCCAAGGCTTTAGTGGATAGCCCGGAGCAGGTCAGCGTGACGGAGGTAGAGGGAGAGCAGACAACAGTCCTTGAACTACGAGTCGCCCAGCCCGATCTCGGAAAAGTGATTGGAAAGCAAGGAAGAACGGCTCGAGCAATTCGAACAATTCTGGGAGCGGCCGGGATGAAGCTGCGAAAGCGCTTCGTACTGGAGATCCTCGAATAGTCGTTGAGTCGCTTCATCACTATAGCTCGTATTCTTAAGACCAGGGGCATTCGTGGGGAGGTCGTTGCCGAAATCCTGACCGACTATCCTGATCGCTTTTCGGCGCTATCCGAGGTACGAGTATCAACGGCCCAGTCAACCCACCAGGAACAGATAGAGGATTTCTGGTTTCATAAAGGCCGAGTCATTCTCAAGTTTGCAGGACGTGACACACCAGAAGCTGCCAGTATCCTCGTGGGTGGCCGGGTAGAGATTCCCGAGGAAGAGCGAGTCGAGTTGCCGGCCGACACCTATTTCGATTCTGACCTGGAAGGTTGCAGTGTTTACGAAAAAGGAAGGCTGATCGGGACCGTAAAAGCCGTATTCAAGGCGGGCGGAGAAACCGCAAATCTCGTGATCCATACGTCTACAGGGATGGAGATTATGTTGCCTGCCGTCAAAAATTTTGTCCGTCAGGTCGATATCGCCCGGAAACGGATAGATGTGCTAATTCCGGACGGTCTCCTGGAGACGGCATCTCCCATCGAGAGCTAGAGTCCCAGAAGTCGGGAGCGCCATGATAGTTGAGATCTTGACGATTTTTCCCGGCATCTTCTCCGGTCTTTTCGACCACGGTATGGTAGCTCAGGCTCGCAAGAAGAAGCAGGTTGAGCTCAATATTGTCGACCTTCGTCAATATGCGAGGGACAAGCACCGGACAGTGGATGACCGACCCTATGGAGGGGGGCCGGGGATGGTGATGAAGCCCGAACCGATTTTCCTGGCGGTTGAAGACTTGACTTCGCGTCGCCCCGAAAAGCCTCGTATATGTCTACTTTCCCCGCAGGGAAAGCGGTTTGATCAAGAGAAAGCAAAAGAGTTATCCTTAACAACTCGACTGATACTGATTTGCGGCCGTTATGAAGGCGTGGATCAGAGGGTTGCGGATTACGTGGCCGACGAAGAGATCTCGATCGGAGACTTCATTTTAACCGGGGGTGAACTGGCAGCGGCTGTTGTTGTCGATGCGGTAACCCGTCTCTTGCCGGGTGTTCTGGGCGAGGGTACCTCGGCCTTGGAGGAGTCCTTTATGGAAGGACTCCTGGATTACCCGCAGTATACGCGACCTGCCGAGTTTCGCGGCTGGAAAGTACCTGAGGTCCTTCTGTCGGGCGATCATGAGGAAATTAGGAGCTGGCGCGAACAGGAAGCTTTGCGGCGGACCGCCAGTCTTCGACCAGATCTGCTGGAGTGTCGAGAATCGAAAAAGGGAGATGCGAGATGAATCCACTAGACGTCGTTACGGAAAAATATATGAATAAGGAGATTCCGGAGTTTCGTCCAGGAGATACGGTGCGTGTGAACGTCAAGATCCAGGAAGGCGATAAGTTCCGTATTCAGGCATTCGAAGGCGTCGTCCTGGGAATGAAGAAGCGAGGATTGCAGTCCACCTTTACTGTGAGAAAGGTGTCGTTCGGATACGGCGTAGAGCGAGTTTTCCCTCTTTATTCGCCTATGATCGAAAGCATCGAACGCTTGAAGCGAGGTCGAGTCCGGCGGGCAAAGTTGTACTACCTCAGGGAACGAAAAGGAAAAGCCGCTCGAATCCGCGAAATTCGCTGAACCAACTCAGTTTCGCCCTTGTAATTCCTGTCACCGGTTACGAAATCCAGGTTCTCTAGAATACATCTTGATTCGGAGCTTGGGTGGGCTACCCGTCGAGCCATAAAGAAGGTTGGAACTGAGTAGGTCGTATGCTGGAAAAATATAAGATTCTCCGCAGTGCTGAGAGGCATGTTATCAATCGAAACCTGAATCAGGCGATTCGGGAGTACGAACGGATAGCAGAACAGGAGTCGGAAGACCCGGGAATACTCAATACTCTAGGAGATCTGCTGCTGAAAGATGGCCGACGAGATGAAGCACTCGCGCACTTTCGACGGGTTGCTGAAATTTATAGTCAGAGTGGTTTTCTCTCCAAAGCCATCGCCACTTGTAAAAAGATCCATCATCTCGATCCTCGAGACGACGAAACCAATTCTCGTCTCATCGAGCTCTTTTCGAAACAGGGCTTGACTTCCGAAGCGGTTCATCACCTCGAGAACCTGGTCCAGCAGTGCCAGACATGGGGTCAACTCGATTCCGCGCTAGTTTATCAGGAACAGATTCTCAACCTGGTCGCCAACCGACCCGATCACTACCTGAGCGCCGCTCGTCTTCTGCACCAGCTGGACCGGGTCGAAGAGGCCGAGCACTATTACCTGAAGGCGGCCCGGCTATTTCGTAATCAGGGGTCACTCAACCTGGGTT
>DATGOF010000347.1:0-6894 GCA_035306285.1 Acidobacteriota bacterium
GGTTCTGTAATCATCGTGGCCGGCAACATTCCGGGGATTACTCTGACTGCCCCCGTCTACGTCTACGGGCAGATTGAGTCGGACAATCAGCAGGGCGCAAGCGCTGTATCAGTGATCCTCATGACGCTGTCCTTTACATTGATGCTGACGGTGGATTGGATGCAGCAACGGAAGGAAGAGGTGCGCCATGCCGGTTAGTGCAGCTTCGCAATCCCAAGCACAACGTAAACACAGCTTCGTGGAATGGGGACTAATAGCAGTCGTCATCGCATACGCCTCCTTGCTCCTCCTGGGCCCACTGGCTGCTATGGTCTGGGGCGCCTTCTCTGAAGGTTTTGCGAGATTCTGGAGCGAGATCACCAGTCCCGATGTACTCCATGCATTGAAACTCACAGTTTTGCTGGGCGGCGGTGCAACCGCGCTGAACACCGCCTTTGGCCTAGCCATTGCCTGGGTGCTCGTCCGCCATCAGTTTAAAGGGAAGCGATTCATCAACGGTCTGGTGGATCTTCCATTTGCCGTTTCGCCCGTGATAGCCGGCTTGATGCTGATCCTTCTTTTCGGCCGCGACGGCTGGCTGACACCGCTGGCCGACGCCATCGGTTTAAAACTTGTCTTCTCGGTGCCCGGAATGCTCCTGGCGACGACCTTTGTCTCTCTCCCGTTTGTGATCAGGGAAGTGATGCCCATCCTGTCACAAGTCGGAACCCAACAGGAGGAGGCCGCTTACACTCTGGGAGCCAGTCCCTGGCAGACCTTCCTCAGGGTGACATTGCCGACCATTCGCTGGGGCCTGCTCTACGGGATCTCACTGACACTGGCGCGTGCCCTCGGAGAGTTCGGGGCGGTACTGGTGGTGAGCGGCGGTGTCAGCGGATTAACGGAGACCGCCACCCTCTTCATTTTTCGTTCGTTGGATGATCGCAACTACGTGGGTGCCTATTCCGTCGCTCTACTTCTCGCCCTGATCTCGTTTGTTCTCTTGATCCTGATCGAGCTCTTCAAGGCGCGTCGAGTGGAAAGCTGACCGGAAAGGACTTCTTATGTCGATAGTCTTGAATCAAATCAGCAAACTTTACCGATCCCAAGTCGTTGTCGATCGCGTTTCGCTCGAAATCGAAGACGGAGAACTTTTCGTCTTGCTGGGGGCCAGCGGAAGCGGAAAAAGCACCATCCTGCGCATGATTGCAGGCCTCACGCCTCCGACTGCAGGCACCATCCATCTGCATGGACGTGACGTCACCTATCTACCTGCCCAGCAGCGCGATATCGGCTTGGTGTTTCAGAACTATTCAATCTTTCGCCATCTGAATGTAGCGGAGAACATCGAATTTGGCCTCAGTGTCCGCAAAATTCCTGCCAATGAGCGCGCTCGACGGCGCGATGAACTACTGGATCTTGTCGGGCTGGCCGGGCTCGGGAATCGATACGCCCATCAGCTCTCCGGGGGCCAGCAGCAGCGCGTGGCACTGGCTCGCGCCCTGGCCCATAAGCCGAAAGTTTTGCTCCTTGATGAACCGTTTGGAGCACTCGATGTCAAGATTCGGGCCCAGCTTCGCCGCAGCCTGAAGGAAATCCAGCGGAAGCTCAAAGTCACGACGGTTCTGGTGACCCACGAGCAGGAGGAGGCTTTCGAGCTTGCTGATCGCATCGGAGTCATCGAAAGAGGACGCCTGGTGGAAGTGGGCGAGAGCCAGACTCTCTACAACAAACCCCAGACTTCCTTTGTCGCAACCTTTTTGGGAGCAGGAACAGTCCTCACAGGCCGCGTTCGAGAGGGGTGCGCACGGTTCGGGCCGGTTGATTTACCAATCCCGGACAAGACTGGCGTCCATGAGGGCGGCCGCATCCAGGTGCTGATCAGACCAGAGCACGTGGTTCTCAGCGACGAGTCGGATTCCGGCGGGTATGTCTCGATGGGACGCGGACGGATCATCGAAGAGCGCTTTACGGGGCCCGAACGCCGGCTCCGTCTCCTCCTTCCCCCGCTCGCCAATACCCGACAGGTGGCTCCCGCTGTTCCCTTCGGCGAGGAGGGGGTGGTGATCGAGGCGGCCATACCGGCTGAAGGCTCACTTCAAAATCCTGAGCCGTACGTGAGGTTGAAGGGGTGGCACCTGATGAAACCACCGACGCCGCACCTGTTAGCTGTGGCTATGGATTCTGAGGTCGACGCGCTTCGTCACTCGGCCCGATGGCTGGTTGAAAAGCTGGACGGATGCGCCACCTTCCTAACGGTAATACCTTCGAAGGGAAGCCGCAGAATTGCAGAGATGGAAAAGGGTCGAGGGCAAGCCGCCTTCTCTCGGATTGAAAGTTGCCTTCGTGAGGGGGACTTCGTCACTGAAGTGCTCGCTGAACTGAGGGAAAAATCTTATGAAATGCTGCTTCTGGCTTCTGCCCTCAAGAGGCCCTCAGGCCCGGCCGGCAGATTCCATTCCTCTTCCTTATCGCTAGAGAGGTTGTTGCAGCAAACAACGATTCCGATCCTTCTCGTTCAAGGTGGTGTTGAGAAAATCTCCCGAATCCTGATTTGTACGGCAGCCGGCGAACCGGGCAAAGTAGATGTTCGGGAAGGAGGGCGCCTCGCTCGCCGCCTCGGTGCTCACGTCACCTTGCTGCATGTCCGTGCCAAGGGGAACGCAAGAGTCGCAGCCCACCTGGAACAAGCAGCCGCAACCCTACGCACCCTGGAAGTTGAGGTGGATGTCCGAATTAGACTCGCCCCGGATCCCGCCGCGGGAATCTTGGCTGAAATTCGGGAAGGAAATCACGATTTGATCGTAGTCGGTCGCCCTGACCCCGGCTCGCAGAAGTTTCTCGGTGATGATGACGTGACGCGACAGATCCTATCCGGCACCGATCGGCCCGTTCTGATCATTTCGTCGGAGATAGAAGCGGATTTGTGGGGCGCGGCGACCTTTACATCCACAGTTGTTCAAAGCCAAAACCGAAGAGGATCAGTGTGAAGATACAGCGTCTCTTTGTCACTTTTGTCATGCTCACCATGTTCATCGTTCCTTTACATTCAGAAGACAACCTCGGCTCTCTGGAAGAGCAGATCGGCGAACTGCAAGAACAGATCCGTCAACTGGAAGAGCAGCGCCGGCTGCTCGACCAACAAGCGAAGCATTGGAAAGACCAACCTGAGCCAGGTGGAGGGGCAGCTGCAGCAGTCGAGAAGAAAAGTTCCTTACTCGACGTGACTGACCGAGGCATCTCGGTCGAATCGGCCCAGGATGACTTTAGACTCAGATTTCGTGGCTACTTCCAGATAGACAATCGAACCTATCTCGAGGCGGCCCCCTCCGCTGTCGACACATTTCTGCTACGGCGGATTCGTCCAGTCGTAGAACTGACGGTGTTCAAGAATTTTGACTTTCGGATTATGCCGGACTTTGCGGGTTCCTCGACTAATCTACAAGACGCATACTTCAACTGGACACTTGCACCGGAGTTTCAGATCCGAGCCGGTAAGATGAAGTCACCCATCGGGCTGGAACGGCTCCAGTCGGCCACCGCGCTGCCATTCACCGAACGGGGATTCCCGACAGCCATGGTGCCGAACCGGGATATTGGGTTCATGCTGCGCGGCCTTGTCCTTCAAGAAAGACTCGAATACGGTGTAGGCCTGTTTGACGGAGGAAAAGACGGCAGCAGCGTTGACTCCGATACAAATGACGGAAAGGATTTGGTCCTCCGTCTCTTTGCGCAACCTTTTGCAAGAGCCACAGATCATCCACTAGCAGGACTTGGAGTCGGTATTGCCGGCACCTACGGCCAACATGAGGCTCCCCCCACCAGTTACAGAACGACCGGCCAACAGGTCTTCTTCCGATTCAATACCGGAGTCGTCAATGACGGCCGCCTCTGGAGGCTTGCCCCGCAGGCCTATTACTACCGCGGACCTTTCGGAATCCTCGGTGAATGGACTCTCTCTTCACAGCAACTCCGAAACGACACACAGCAGGCAGAGGTTCGCAACGTCGCGTGGCAGATGGTTACCAGTTACGTCCTGACCGGCGAAGACAGTTCTTACGGCGGCGTTCGACCGAGACGAAACCTCGAGTTCGGACAGAACTCCTGGGGTGCCTTCGAAGTCGTAGCGAGAGTCGGTCGGATCGATATCGATGACAATGCCTTTCCGTTCTTTGCCAGTTCCAGTGGAAACGCCGAGCGAGTCACCAATGTCGGAGTCGGCCTGAACTGGTATCTGAATAGTAACATCAAGTTTGCGATTGACTACGAGACGAATCTAATGTCGGGCGGTGGCTCCTTCAAAGACGAGCACACCCTCTTCAACCGCATACAGTTCGGGTTCTAGCCTTTTCAACCCAACTGAACCGCCTCTCAAGAAAGCTTCACTGACCACCTCGGACCTACTCGTGTGCGTTCTATCTTTCATTGGTTCTGATGCTTTGTTGAGGTTTTTCCTGGTCTTTTACTTGAAACTATCTGGAATCTTAAAAAATCACTTTCGAAACACCCATTCGTATTTCTCGCAATCGGTTGAAATACTTCCCAATACTGGTTTTTTCCAATCAAAGAGAGCCGTTCTTTTTTGCTCATCCACCAAGAACCGTATCCACTAAGAATCGGCCCTATGGAGCAAAGGGGTGATTATGTCTGCTGCAAGAAATGGGGTCGCATTGCAAGTGATGCGCAGGAACCCCAAGTGAGAACGCGAACCATTTTTTAAAGAAGCGTCGGAGGATTATTATCTGCGTCAGTGACATCGCAGGCACTCATAACCAGGAGTCTCATTGTTTGGCTGGTCATTATCTTCCTTGAATTTCTCCATGGATTCGCGCGAGCAATCTTTCTGGAGCCGTATGTCGGGGATCTGCGGGCCCGGCAAATTGGCGTGATCATCGGTTCCTTGCTGATACTGGCGATTGCATTCGCGTTCAGCCGGTGGATCAGTGCCACCAGTCGGAAGCAGCTTCTCGCGGTCGGAATTCTCTGGGTCGGCCTCACCCTGGTTTTTGAGATCATCTTCGGCCGATTCGTCATGGAGCTCTCCTGGGAACGCCTTCTTTCCGACTACAATCCCTTGCAAGGGGGCTTTCTCGCCCTCGGCATTATCGTCCTGTTGTTGTCGCCTCTGGCGGCGGCAAAACTCCGCCGGATCAAGGAACATGATCCGTCTCCACCCGGGAGCGATTTGGCTCGATGGGCTGGTGCTAGCTCTGGTGGAAACATGTACATCCCGACACATCGCCGGATCTCTTTCGTAGGCCAGGTAGGCTGGTTATTGGCGACCCTTACGGTCGGTTTCACAGTGTCGGCTTTCTTCGCAGGAGTCCTACGCCTCCCTCGAAACCTTTTCCTGCTTCCATATAGCCTGGTCGCTATTGGCTTTCTTCAGGCCTACCTTCATTTTTCGGGTGTAGATCTGTCGGCTCACTACCGAAAGAATCCGATTATCGGCATTCTTGCTGCAACCCTTGCCGGCATCCTGGTTGTGATGAACGTGGTCTCTCAGCCGGCTTCGCCTGCACCTGACGGACTCGATCTGTTCTTTGCACTTTTGTGGGCAGGAATCGTCTATGGTCTGCTGGATGCACTGCTCCTCTCGGTTATTCCCGTCATCGCGATGTGGCTCGCCTTCACGCACAAGGGGCTCACGAGAACGCAGTCCGGTCGGCTAATCGCGGCCGTTTTAGCGCTGGCAGCCAGTTTGGCAGTCACTGCCGCCTATCACCTGGGGTATCCGGAGTTCCGGGGGCCGCAAGTGATAGGTCCCGTCATCGGCAATGGCATTCTGACCATAGCGTATTTACTCACGCGAAGCCCGCTCGCTCCGACCCTAGGGCATATCGCCATGCACGTCGCCGCCGTACTTCACGGCATGGAGACGACCCTTCAGCTGCCGCCGCACTACTGATCCGCATCCTTTGAGTTTAAGTGACTATCCGTCTGGCCAGACCTCAGCGACCTGATAAGTCCCTGTCCTACTAACGTTCGGCTTACCGGCGGCGAGACGATCATCGATATACACGGCGTTCGTTGCATGACAAAAGATATACGGTATCATTGAAGAAGAGGTTCTCGAATCTTCATCTTGCTCACGAACCTCGCATGCAACGACTTTGCCGTTGGAGTTTTTCGATCTCGATGAAACCAACCAGGTTGCCAGATGTATCGAGAGAGACGGCACGGTCGGATCAATTATCCCTATTGCATGGCGCACTTTCTTTTTGCAGCCCGGAGTGTGACACGTTCCTGTTTCTTTCCTGGATCCGGGCATTTGATACGAGAACTTTAATTCAGGAGGTGAGAGATGAGCCAATATCAGATAGCTGTCTTGGTCGGTAGCCTTCGACGCAATTCATATAATCGACAACTGGCCAATGCCGTCATTAAGCTGGCCCCGCCCGAATTGTCCTTTAACTTTCTTCGGATTGACGACTTGCCACTCTACAACCAGGATGACGACAATATCCCGGCTGAGCAGGTGAAGCGACTGAAGCAAGAGGTCACTGCTGCCTCGGGACTACTGTTTGTGACACCCGAATACAACCGTTCGGTGCCCGGGGTGTTGAAGAACGCGATCGATCATGCTTCACGTCCCTATGGACAGAATGCCTGGGCAGGCAAGCCCGGCGGAGTGATGGGGGCGTCGATTGGAGCACCTGGCTCGTCCATGGCACAGCAGCATCTGCGGAACATCCTCGCCTACCTGGATGTGCCGACTCTCGGACAACCGGAGGTGTTCATCCACGTCCAAGACGGCTTCTTTGATGAAAACGGAGAGATCACCAGTGCAGAGAGCCGCGCCTTCTTGCAGACTTGGATGGACCGTTACGTCGCCTGGGTCAAGCAGTTCGCGCAGGCCGGAGTGAGCGAGACTCGCGCCACCGCCGGATAGGCTCCTGAAAGTCGCCGGTAAAC
>DATGOF010000348.1:0-15982 GCA_035306285.1 Acidobacteriota bacterium
AAGGGCTGTCTTTTTTCTTACCTCTTGAGAAATGCGGGCTAGCTGGACTTTCAGGCTGCGAAGGCGTTGGTTGTCGGCTCGCCAAAGATCGCCCGCGACGGCGAAGTTTTGACGTCTTGGTGTGGGCGAGTGACAGATTAGAACGAATACTTGACCGCTATTTCGATCTCGCGGGCATGCGCGGCGCCGAAGATTTTGCCGAAGACGGAAGTTCCGAACTCCGCCTCAGGACGTGAGAAGTTGACGTGGTTGAATGCATTAAACAATTCAACACGAAATTCGACCGTGTCTCCATCTCGGATTCTGGTTTGCTTGATTACACTGATATCCCACATTTGGAAACCGGGTCCTTTCAATACATTACGACCAGCCGTTCCGAAGGATGAGGGAGAGGCTCGCTGAAAAGCGTCGATGTCGAACCACCGGTCGATGTTCCTCTCCGATGGATCAAGGTAGCCGGAACTGATTCGATCGGGGCGGTCTCCGTAAACGCCGTCATTGTTCGGGTCGCCTGAAGCAAAGACGCTAAAAGGCGTCCCGTCGCGAATAGAGGTGATTCCGGAGAGCCTCCAGCCTTCAACCAGGTGCCTGGCCCAGCCCGACAGGTCATTGAAAATCAGACCTCCATCACCGAACGGCATATCGAGGATGTAGTTCAAGTAAAACCGTTTGGTGGGTATCCAGCCTGTCGGCGCGCGCTCCTGGGACAGGTTACGCGGGTCGGAGGGGTCACCCCCGAACATGTCGTCAAAGCTTCGGTTCCACTCAAAGCCGGATTCGACTGCAAAGCCACCGGCAAGCCGCCTTTCCCCCGATATCTCGAATTCATGTCCCACAAAGGAAGCCCCGTGAGTGGCGATATGAAACTTACCGAGATTCGGGTTGGGTCGTCTTTCCTGGATTGATCCCGATCCCGGACGAGGCACATTACCGGGGATAGTCCGCATTCGATTGGTTCCCTTGCTGCCCTGGTAGCGAAGTTCTAGATTCCAGTTACTGGAAAGCTGATTCCTTACGCTCAAGGTCCAGTACTGGTCATAGGCCGCCTTGAGGTGTGGCTCGATGCCTCGAATCGTTAGTTCGGGTACGGCTCCTGACGAAAATGGATCCGACAAGGTGATCTCGGGGCTATCGGCTGAACCCTCAACACTTTCGACGTAAAAGAAAGGGAAGTTGTGTCCAAGTGAATTGGCGAAGTAACTATCGCCAGGATGACTGTAGTAGATGTTGTAGGATGCCCGAACGACCAGTCGGTTGCTGCCGAGTGGACTGAAGGCAAGTCCGAGACGAGGCGCAAAGTTGTTGCGGTCCGGAAACACCAGCGTGCCTTTGCCCAGATCTTCGAAACTCGGATAACTACTTAGATTCACACCGGAAACTAGGATTTGACCGTCAATCGGAGGTTCGAAGAGCAGGGGATAAAAGCCCGAGACTTCATCACGAACCGATCGATACGGTGCTCTAAATTCGTACTGAAAGCCATACGTAAAATCGAGATTCGGTCGAATCTTCCACCGGTCCTGAAGAAAGGTTTCATAACGCATCTGCCGGAGGTCGACGCGTTCCCGACCGATGGAGCGGTAGGCGTTCTCAGGGTACCCCAGTAAGAAATCAGCAAAAGCATCGCCGGTATAGATACCGTTAAAGACGAAACGCCCTCTCCTCAAACTGTCCGATCGTCGGTCATTGACCTGTCGGCTTCCAATCTGAAATCCTCCCCTCAGACTATGCTGCTCGAGGGCATAGGTGAAACTGTTGTCCCAGGTGAATTGATTAGCGATCGCCGTGTTCGGCGAACTGCCGTCGCCGAAAGACTGGTAGCCAGAAAAGCTGATTGTCGGATAGCCTTCCTCGAGGCTGTCATTCAGCGAGAGTCCTGGAATCCCGAGAGAATCTAACAGTCCTCGCTGTCCCGCGTTTTGAGAGAGACGAAATTGTGAGCTGCGGGAAAAAACAAAGCGAGAGTCTACCAAAAACCGGTCAGTGATCGATTGATCGAGAGAAACGGATGCGTAGGTGTTGTCACTATCGAGAGATGAACCGAAGTTTGGAAAATTGTGAACCAGAGTCTGATCGCCTATCGTTCTCTCATAATTCGCCACGATCCGGGTATCGCTTCTCAACTTGTAATCGCTCCTGATCCGAAAGGCGTTCTGATTGCGAACATGAGGAAGGTTGTTGACGTAATTTCGATCGGGGTCGCTCCGATTTGGGTCGGGTATTGCCGATAGCATCCTGACAGCCACCGGATTGAACCGGTCGGTTGGAATCTGATTGTTGAGAAAAGGCGTTCCGCTCACCGGATCAATCAGTTGTTCGTCCAGGGCGGAGAAATCGCCGTTCTTCATTGCTCCTGTCGGAACATGGGATAGCAACGTAGAACCCTTAATGATCCTGAGTCCGTCGAACGATCCCTGTACCGACCATTGCGGCAGAATCGTGGCTCCCATCGTGATGCCGAACTGATTCCGCTTATACTCCGGAAGCGGCTCGCCAACAGGATCGAAGAAGTTTCTTGCATCCAGGTTATCGTTTCGGTGGAACTCATAAAGTGTGCCGTAGACTCGACCGGTTCGCCTGGCAGGGAAGGGATTAATAACATCGATGATGCTGGCCTGCTGATCTTGCGCGCCGCTAGCGATGCCAACCTCGTAGTCTCTGATCGCTTCTAGCGGAGCCTCCTTGTCCGTTTGGGCTAGCTCGAGCTCAGTTAGTTTTTCAAGCGGGATGTTAACCTCACGTAGAAACGACCGGCCTCCTTCGTTCTCTAGATAGACTCGATACTTTCCTGGCGGAAGATCCGCTTCAAAGGTGCCGTCTTCACCCAGGCGAACCGTAACTTCGTCTCCCGACTCTACCGGAACGAAGGTCAGATTGGCGGCAGTTGCTTGAGCTTGACTTTGGGGACTCCTAAGGACACCCCGCACCGACTCTGTGGCGGAATAAACGGGGTCGATCCACCCGATCAAGAGCAAGACCACTACCGCGATGGAGACACCATTCATAGGAGAAGCTCGCCATCAACGATCATCTTGGAAACCGAAAAGGTGGCGGTTAGCTGAGGACTCGCCCCTGGGACGTCAAATTCGAACACGAATGTACCGTCTTTCGGAGAGACGGCTGGAACCCCATTGATTTGGCGAGGGAACACGAACTTGGCTCCCACAGACTGTTCACGAGGAGGATAGTAAGCGACAAGCTCGAGTTTGGGGAAACGCGTCGTCGAAAGGTAGGCCCTATTCTTGACTGTCTCAGTTGTTTGCTGCTCCAGAAACTGCTGCACGCTTGCCTGTTGATTAGGATTGTTGGAACGAAAGCTTACCGTGACGACGATCCAGTCCTGTACGTTCAGATTGAGACCGCGAGCAATTTGACGATCCACCTGCACACGCCTCGACTCAGGGAGAGAATCATAGCCGATCTGAATCTGTTTGACTCGTGCAAATGCCTTCCGAATTGGCGGCGCTGACAAGAGCCGGACAAAGAAGGTGTTGTAGATCTCCTTCTCGCCCTGGAGTCCACTCCCTACTCCGCCCAGGACCCTGGAATATGTCTCCTGGCGAGCCCAGGGAGACTTGTTGAGCACTTCGACTGCTTCTTCGAGCGTCCAATCGGAGAAGGGAGCCTGTACGACTCGGGCAATGTTCCCCATAACGGTCATCGAAGTCGCCAGAGCCAGAATGATTACAATGAGAATTGGCAAAACTCTTTTCATCTTTTCGATCGTCCGACTTATCTTCCCGTGTTACTAAAATAACACCAGCGTTGAAATTTTGGAGTGATAACGGTCATAAAAGGCGGATTGTTTGTCTTTTACTACCCTGGTTTTCTGGGGACCTCTGCAGAACACTCTTTCACACCAGAGTTCGTGTCTATCTCCTCCGACTCCAGGTTATAATACAGTAGTGTCAAATCCCCTTCTCAAGTAATGATGCGGATCCTTTTATATTGTTCAATAATACTAATTTCTCCTCTTTCGACGGTGACTGGAACGGACTTGTCGGAATACCGCAGCCAGGTAGCCCGGCTGATCAGCGATTACCGCTGGACTGAAGCCGTTGATGTCGTCAAGAAGGGACTTGAAGTCGACCCAGATGATTCCTATCTCCTGGTCACAGGCAGTGCCCTCTATTTCCGTCTCGGAAAGCCGGGTCAGGCCGACCAACTTCTCAACCGCGGCCTCCAACAGTCGGGGCTATCGGCACACCTGCTGAGACTTGCCGCCTCTGTTCGCAGGGGGCAAGGACGACTGGACGAGTCTTCACTGCTTCTTAAACGAGCTGTGAGGATTGACCCGGATCAAGCAGAGTCTCATTACGAACTGGCTTGGACGACTTACCTTCAGGGGGATGTCGAGACGGCCCTTGCTGCCGCCTTTGACGCCTTGCAGCTAAATAAAGGCGAGATTCGATATCGCGAGTTCTATGCCCTCCTCCTGGAGCGGAATGGGCGTGCGGCGGAAGCCTACCATCAACTTCGCTTGGCCCAACGGCTGGCTCCACAGGATGCGCGTCTCCTTCTGCGTTTATCTGACCATGCCCGTATGAGGATGGATTACGACCAAGCGCTGCAATACCTGGACGTTGCGGCCGAGTTGGATGCTGAGAATCCTCTATACCACTATGAAAAGGGAAAAGTCCTGAGAAGACAGGGTCGCATAGAAGAAGCGTTGGAAGCAGAAGAGCGCGGAGCTCATCTGGAAGGGCTTCTTAGATTGTATGTGTCGGCGCTGGACCTGGCTTCTCGAGAGAAGTATCTCGAAGCTCGACAGTTTTTGGAAGAGCCGGTAGGGAGTAATGCTCACTTCACGCGAGGGGCGCTCTTGTTGGCGGATCTCTATCAGAAGTTGGGTGAACCCGAACACGCACTCCAAATCTATCTTCGACTACTGCAAGAAGACTCGGGCCTTGAGGCTGCCCGGGAGCAGGGGGCCTGGATACAGGCCAGGAGCGGTGACCTCGAGTCGGCTGTCAGGCTGTTGCAGCAAGGCTCAGGGAGCCTGAACGCAGTGCTGTTCCGAGGCCACCAGCTATTAGAAGAGGGCCGCTGGCAAGAAGCACTAGAGCACTTCAGGCTGATTGAACGCGCCTACCCGTTGGATGTTGGTTTGTTGAGCCTGGTAAGTCGTTGTTTGAGCGCTCTTGGAGAAATGGAAGATGCTGTTGAGTACCTTGATCGGGCCGCCGAGCTTGATCCCCTAAACTCAAGAATCAAGGGAGAAAGAAGAGATGTTCAGTATCGGCAGGCTCTTTCGTTGTTGTCAGAGAAACGCTGGGACGAGGCACTGATCGTTTTCCAAAAGCTATCCGAGTCCTTACCTGAAGACGCTGGTGTGATGGTCCATCGAGCCTACGCACTTCAGAACTTGGGACGCTATCATGAGGCCGTTGAAAATTATAGAAAAGGTCTAGAGCTCGAGCCGAATAACGACTGGGTCAGGATTAATTTGGCTTACTGCTATTATGCGATTCTGGACTTTGCGGCTGCATCTCGCGAGTGGGAGGTGCTGGTCAACCACAGTTACAAACCTGAATACCTGTATAACTTCGGTCTATCCAGACTGAGAGAGTTTCGCGCAGACGAAGGATGGCGACTCATTGAACTGGCCGCCGAGGAAGGCCACCGACCTGCTAAGGAGTTGATTGAGAGGCGGAATCGCCGGGCACGGCACATGGCGCCACAGGGCTCTGTACGCTGAACGATTGGAAACAAAGGAGGCAGTCTACTCTTGCCCGCCAACCTGACACCCCAGTATCACGACGCAGAAGAGCGTTTCAAACGGGCAGCAACAACAGAGGAAAGGCTGGACGCTCTTCAAGAAATGTTGCGAGTGATTCCCAAGCACAAGGGAACCGAGAAGATGCAGGCCGAGTTGCGGCGCAAGCTCTCTCGATTGCGTCAGGAAGGCGAGCAGAAAAAAGCAGCTTCATCCTCCAAGAGTCCTTTTTATTATGTCCCGCGTGAAGGTGCAGGCCGAGTCGCAGTGTGCGGACCCGCGAACAGTGGTAAGTCTCAGCTGGTGGGATGCCTGACGGCCGCTCGGACCGAAGTGGCGGACTATCCTTTCACCACCCGGGCCCCGATTCCAGGAATGATGTTATTTGAGGACATTCAGATTCAGTTGATCGACACGCCCCCACTCGAAGAGCACACCCTTGAGCCCTGGCAACTTGCCTTGATCGAGCAGAGTGATCTGATCGTGCTGCTTTTTGACGTGAATGCTCCGGAACTCCTCGATCAGACCGAGTTCGTACTGGGAGAGCTAGAGAAACGAGGCCTTCGGGTCGACGATCAGGGGCATCCGCCTCTTTTGATTCTCGGCAACAAAGTCGATTTGCCCGAGGGAATGGACAATTTTAGTGCCTGGAAGGAGCTCTACCGGGGACGTTTCAACCCGCAGCCGTTTTCAACTGTATCCGGCGCGTATTTGGAGGAGTTTGGCCAAGAAGTCTTCACGCGATTAGACATTGTTCGAGTCTACACGCGACCACCCGGTGGCCGTGCTGATCGAGACAGCACACCCTATGTGTTGGCTCGTGGCTCTACAGTCCTGGACGCCGCCGAAACAATTCACAAAGAGCTTGCACAGCGTTTTCAGTATGCCCGCGTCTGGGGGCAAGCACGCTTTGACGGCCAGATGGTAGAGAAAGACTACGAGCTCGAGGACGGGGACTGTATCGAGATTCATGCCGGATGAAGATACGGCCAACGACTAAGCTGTCATGTCGATCCATAATGGGGTCACTCGTTTCCCTGGATCAGGGATATCCAGCTCGTTGTCTCCCGGTCGGAAGCCGAGGCTGAACGCTTGTCCCCGTCACTGCCCTCGAATCACTTCTATTCCTTCCTGCTCAAAGCGCGCCTTGATCTCCTCTTGTATGTTGTCCTTCACCTTCAGGAACTCAGAACGCTCGACCCAGATTGCAAATAATAGGTCGACGGAGGAACTTCCAAAGCCCGAAACGATGACCATCGGAGGTGGATTCTGTAGAGCGTCTGGATTGCGTGCGGCAATCTCAATGAGCAGGCGCCGCACTTCGGACATATTTTCTTTGTAGGCTACTGTGAGATGAAGATCGAGTCGACGGATTGGGAAGCGCGTAACGTTGATAACCTGTGATCGGATAATCGATTCATTAGGAATTCGCACGTACTGATTGTCGGAAGTACGCAGCTTGATTGAAAGCATATCGATGGAAAGAACAGTCCCCTGAGTGTTACCAACAATGATTGTGTCTCCAACAACGAAGGGCTGCTCGGTGATGAGAAAGAGACCACTGATAATGTTCGAAACGCTGGTTTGGGAAGCGAAGCCGACAGCGATTCCTACAATGCCGGCGGCCCCCAACAAAGGAGCAAGGGAGAACCCCAGCTCATTCATTACCGAGACGGCCAGAATGGCGAATCCCCCGTAGAAGACCAGTTTTCCCGCGATCATACCTCGCTGGGCGGTATAGCTCTTCGTCACGTAGGAGCGAACAGTACGAGTTAGGATTCCCAAGAGGGGCAACCCGACCCCCACCAGGAACAGCACTCGAATCAATACCGCAAGCTTTTCAGGACTCAAGAGTCGAGTCAGGTCCAGTCCCAGAAAGGACAAATTCTCCATTTCTGTGCTCCTTCATTCTTCAGGGTCACATCAGGCAGGAAACCAATTGAGAGTTGAGAAAATCCGTGCAGCAAAACTTTTCCGGACAGAACTCCTTGGGGCCACCAAGAGCCCTGCCCCCCGAGCTTCCTCGGGAGGAACACCTGCGACTCTTACGGCACTCACCTGCTCTATTCCTTGGAAGGTGACGCGTGTTTCATCTGACCAGAAGCCGGCCTTGTGTCGAAAGATAGAGAGGTACTCCACGTGCAAGCAAAAATCTTGAACCTTGAGATGACTCTCCGACGAATTGGTGATTTGGATCGGGCAGATGACTCTGTGCGGTGATGGGGGCCTTTGCCCCGTTTTTAGCTGCGCCCGGGTGGCAAGCCAGTAGCAGAGTTCCCCTTCCTGCTGGTCGCCAAACCAGGTTCTGGAAAGGATAATGGACGGTACTTCGGCCAGCGTGACAGTCTGGGCAGGACTTTTAGCAATTACTTCTACCCAGACTGGCACATGTACATATATCCGGGCTGAAGTTCCCCTGGGAAGATGAAGAGCGGTCGATGCTTCGATTATCACCGGTCGCTCCGGAAAACGTGGCTTCAGTTCAAATTCGAAATATGAGCTCTCCAGGATCCAGCGTGTCCATTTTCTCGCCTCTGGAGGCAGTTCATCCTTATCGGCTTCCTCACCGGGCCCCTCGATTCTTGCATGCTTCCAGGCCAGCGATACGTCAAACTTTTCAACCTGGATCCAGAGATGCAAATCTCCAATTTTCCAGAACCGTTGATCCCCGGGTGAAATTCGAAAGCTATTCCATATCTCGCGTTCAGACGCCATAGTCCCTCATATTCCAGGTATGGAGGTTGCCGAGTACCCCGCTACAGTCATGGATTGGCGATTGTTCGCGGAGCGCGAAAAGAATTTTACAGTTCGAGCCTGTCGTCGAATTGTAGATTGAGGAGGTCCCAGGTAACGACGATCTGGTCACCGGTGGGGGAAATCAGCAGCCGAAACTGGAGGCTTCGATCGCCGGGTTCGATGGAGGGAACTCCATCAATCCGGCGTGGAAACAAGAACTTTGCTCCAGTTCCATCCGGCGTGGGAGGATAGTAGCCGGCCAGCTCGATTTTCTTTCGACGCTCGTTGATGAGATAAACCTGAGACTTCAGGTATTGCAGTCTTGAATACTGCAGGAATTGATTGATCTCCTGCGCCTCTTGTTGAGATGCCGCGTCAACTTGCACTGAAACAACGATATGCTGATCAAATCCAGCGTCGGCAGTGCCCCAGAACCTTTGATCGAATTGCTGCCTTTCTTCGGCGCTCATTCTCTCGTAATCAGCTTCCAGTTGATAAAGACGCAAAAATGCCAGACGAACGGGAAGAGCGCTGAAAAGCCGGACAGTATAGGTCCGATGAAACTCTTGCCTATTTTCTCTGTCATTTTGCACCCATCTGGATGGACCGGAAAAAGCGACTTGGCTGGACCAGGGCGAGTCGGTCAGGATCGTCAGTGCCTGGCTGCGAGTCCAATCTCGAAAAGGCTGACTTCGGGGGAGCTGTCCTCTCACGATAGGCGAAAGCGCCAGGCACATGAGCCCCGACCAGAAAAGCAGATACTGGAACGTCTTCACAAACTCCAATCTAAAGGTACACAGATGAAACAGCAAGAAGAGATAGCCACTACACGGAGTTTGAGGAAAAATGCTGGCCTTTGTGTTACAAATGCCAACACCCGCCACAGGCGGTTTGCAACAGTTTTCAATGCGGCCGCAGCAAGCGGATACTTCAAGACCTAACCTCGGGAGCACGCCTCACCTGCTCCCGAAGAAAGGAGGAGGAATGAGACGAGTCAACATCGCGATGATTGGTTATGCCTTTATGGGTAAGGCGCACAGCAACGGTTACCGACAGGTGAATGCGTTCTTTGATACAGCGGTTAGGCCGCATATGAAAGTGATCTGTGGCCGAAACGAAGAGAATACCCGTCGCGCGGCAGAAAAATATGGATGGGAGGAATATGCGGCCGATTGGCGGCAAGTCGTCGAGCGAAAAGATATCGATGTAGTCGACATCTGTACTCCGGGCGACAGTCACCGAGACATCGCGGTTGCCGCAGCCGCGGCGGGAAAAATCGTGTTTTGTGAGAAGCCGCTGGCTAACACGCTGGCTGAAGCCGAAGAGATGTACAAGGCTGTGAAGAAGGCCGGTGTTCTCCACATGATCTGTCACAATTACCGGAAGGTTCCAGCCGTCCTCCTGGCGCGTCAGATGATCGCTGAGGGAAAACTGGGAAAGATTCATCATTTCCGGGGGGCTTACCTGCAGGACTGGATTGTCGACCCGGATTTTCCTCTGGTCTGGCGACTGGACAAAAAGAAAGCAGGGAGTGGTGCCCTGGGCGATATCGGATCTCATAACATCGATCTGGCACGCTTCCTTGTTGGAGAAATCACCGAAGTCAGCGGCCTGTTGGAGACCTTTGTCAAGGAACGCCCGCTTCCCGACCGCCCGAAAAAGAAAGGTAAGGTGACAGTCGATGACGCGGCTCTGGCACTTCTTAGATTTGAAGGGGGGGCTGTAGGTACGGTCGAAGGCACGCGTTTCGCCACCGGGCGCAAGAATGCGAACCGTTTCGAAATAAACGGCAGTAAGGGTAGTCTCGTGTTTGATCTCGAACGTCTCAACGAGCTGCAGTTTTATAGCAAGGAAGATCCTGAAGGTCATCAAGGATTTCGAACGATTCTCGTGACCGAACCATCCCATCCGTATTTGTATGCCTGGTGGCCACCCGGACATATGATCGGTTATGAGCACACATTCACCCATGCGATCCACGATCTAATGGAAGCAATTGACCGTGACGAGCTGCCTTCTCCCAATTTTGAGGATGGATTAAAGAATCAGCGAGTTCTCGATGCGGTGGAAAGATCCAGCCGGGATAAGAAGTGGCTGAAGATCAAGAAATAGAATTTCACCGTTCCTGAGGGGCTCGTGGTCAACCAGTTTCCGGCGACAGATGTGCGGAGTTGCTGCAGGCTGGTGACGTGGCGGTTATTGGCGACCACTTCATGGGCAGATGGCGCGGTATCACACGGGGATTATGCAGTCGAGCAGGTAGGCACTTCGCCCTATGAATGGCCGGGTTGCGCGAGCCCCCTCCCATACTCCTGAGATGGGCAGAACATTGAGTCCGGCTGTACTGGCCCCTGAAAGTCTGGCTTACTCCAGCCATGAACTATTGTTTGACCGAGCCCGGATCTCTTCAACCCGGATCTCTGCTGTGAAGATGGCAACGGAAAAAAGGCGTTAATTGAGTCTCGCTGTTCGTCAAACCGGAATGGACCTGTGCGTCTCCAGGGTTCACAAGTTGCTGAGTATCCGAGCTCGCACTCACCGATTACAATTCGCACTCCAGCACTTCCACTCGAACCTTCCTGGACCACTCTTCGGGGGCGTTATCGACACGATAGGAGAACTTTCGGGCTTCACCCGGCTCAAGTGGGTCATCGCTGGTAAATGGGATCCACGACGAGGATACTGGCTTGAAATCTCTCTCCTCGATTAGCTGATTGCTGTCGTCCAGGAGATGAATCTTGACACGCAATCCCCTGAGTGGTCGATCTCCTCGGTTAGTGATTTCACCCCCAACACGGATGTTTCCCGTTACCGTCTCAAAAGCGCTGACTTCTGAGACCTCGATCTGGGGCAGATATGCCTGACTGTCCTCTGCCGACACCGTTGACCGGCATTGAAGGCTACCGGCCAAAGACGCCATCAACGCCAGGTGCAAAATTTTCTGCATTTTTGGGCCTCCTTTCACCGTGGGGTCATAGGGGAGTAATTGCCCTCACTATAACACTGCCAGAAAAAAAACGGGCAATTTTCGAAGGCACCTCGGCAACAAAGACAGGAGCGTTGCCGACTGACGACACTAACGAGGAGCTAGTCGAAAGATAATGGGGAATCCGTGTTGAGATCAACGAACACCAAGGAGCAGGTCAACCAACAATTGGTCGAGTCTTTCGTAAGGCTTTTTGACCGCGGCAAGCTGATGCCGGTCCCAGCTCCGCGCAAGCAGCGATTTTGAATTCTGCGGCGTATATCTGGACATCCAGCCCTCGAGTTCTCTGTCGCTGTAATGAATTTCTTCAAGCAGAGCCTGAATTTCGGCATCTTCCTGAAATTTCCGCGCTTTCTCCTTGAGAATCAAGTAGGTCCGCATACAACCGGCCGCGAAGTCCCAGACCCCTTCGGGATCTTCGCTTCGATAGGCATGCGCGTCGAAGTGACGCGGCCCGTCATAACCTACTTCTTCCAGGAACTTGACCAGCAGGAAAGATGCCTTAATATTCTCAGACCCGAAGCGGAGGTCTTGATCGAATCGACCTGGTTTTTGGTCGTTCAAGTCGATGTGAAACAGCTTACCGGCTTCCCAGGCTTGAGCAACACCGTGGTAGACGTTCAACCCGGCCATCTGTTCGTGGGCGAACTCCGGGTTGACTCCCACCATCTCAGGAAAGTCCAGGGTTTCAATAAACGCCAGCATATGTCCGGTGGTCGCAAGATAAATGTCTCCTCTCGGCTCATTCGGCTTGGCTTCCAATGCGAAGTTGAGGTTGTAGCCATTGTCCTTTACATAACCACAGAGGAAGTTGATGCATTCGCGGTACCACTTGAGGGCTTCCGGGACTCCTTTCGATATGTCGACCTCAGCCCCTTCTCTTCCGCCCCAGAAGACATAGGTGTGAGCCCCTAATTCGACACCGAGATCAATGGCTCGCATTGTCTTTTGCAGAGCATAAGCCCGAACCCGAGGATCCAGCGACGTGAATGCTCCATCCTTAAAGACCGGTTCGGTAAAAAGGTTGGTCGTCGCCATTGGAACACATAAATTGTTGTCCTCGAGAGCCTTTTTGAAATCAGAGAGAATCTGCAGCCTCTCTGCAGGAGTGGCATCGATGGGAATCAAGTCGTTGTCATGAAAATTGACGCCATATGCCCCTAAGCGGCCGAGGTTTTCGACGATTTCGACAGGCGTGAAACCCTTACGAGTAAAGTCTCCAAAAGGATCTCTGCCACGGTTTCCGACGGTCCACAAACCAAAAGTGAATCGGTGTTCAGGCCTCGGCTGGTAATCACTCATTGTCTTTCTCTCCCTCAATCCACTTCCGATGTTTTTCAAAAAGGCCACTTTCGATCAAGGTTCGGCTGGTCGCGCAATAAAGTTGATAGAGGCTCTCATAAATCCTCGTGTTGGCTGACGGATGACTGCGTGTTTCCTCTCGAACGCCAACATGATGATCAACAACTTCCTGAACGGTCCTGCCCTCAACACATGCCATCGCTTGTAAAGCTGCGCCGAAGGCCGGTCCTTCATCCTGGTCGGGGCAGACCACGGTAACGTCGAAAATATCGGCCACAATTTGTCTCCAAACCGCACTGCGTGCCCCTCCTCCGATCAATCGCATTTCATCGATCGATTGGCCAGACAGCTCTGTCATTCGATCAAGGCCGTAGCGCAGGCCCAATGTGACTCCCTCCATGGCGGAACGCAACAAGTGAGCTGGAGTGGCGGTAGCCGGCCGAAGACCTAGCAGGACTCCTGTCCCCGCAGGAACCGAGGGGACTCGTTCCCCTTCGAGATAGGGAATAAGGATCAATCCCTCCGACCCCGGAGTGACTCCTCTCACGGACCTTTCCATATCCTTGTGGTCTCCCATTTCGAAGTTCAGCCGGATCATCTCGGTGGCTACTGTCACGTTCATGGTACAGACAAGGGGAAGCCATCCGCCGGTGCTGTCACAAAAGGCGGCCACTTCTCCCTTCGGGTCGATCACTGGTGAAGAACTGTAGCTGTAAAGGGTGCCTGAAGTTCCCAGACTGACGGTTGTGATTCCGGTCCGAACATTACCGGATCCAATCGCCCCCATCATATTGTCTCCTCCACCTGAGCTGACAGCCACATCTGCTGGACACCCCCAGCGAGATGCAAGAGACGCTCTCAAAGTGCCTGCCGGCTCTCGTGAGTCGATTAATGGTGGGACCAGCTCCAGCAGGTCTCTTTCCGGGTCAATCCATTTAAGCGCGCGGGAGGACCATTCGCGCTGTCGAACCCTGAAGTATCCGGTTCCAGAAGCATCTCCCGGTTCTGCCAAGCGGTTTCCAGTTAAATAGAGATTGAGGTAATCGTGTGGAAGCAAGAAGGTTCTGGCTCGTTGATAAACTGCCGGTTCGTTTTTCTTAAGCCAGAGAATCTTGGATGCTGTAAAACCAGGCGGGAGATCGTTACCGATCTCATCCAGATAGCTGTTAAAGCCTCCCGCTCTTTCAATGATCTCCCGGCATTCAGCTTCAGTGCTCGTGTCATTCCAGAGTTTGGCCGGTCTCAGGACTTTGTCATTTTCATCAAGAACAACCAATCCATGCTGTTGGCCTGAGACACCGATCCCCCTCACGTCTGATACCCGGAGGCCACGATCGCGAAGAGCTTCCATGCAGGCTTCGAGGGCATCTATCCAGACGGCTGGATCCTGCTCCTTGTGGCCTGGAGGAAGGTTTGGGATAAGTTCATAGGATTTCGAAACGGAAAGGATAGAAGAATCGTCGGGATTCCAGGCCACAATTTTGAGGGCCTGCGTTCCGCAATCGATACCCAGAAAAATCATGACCAAATACTACGAGATTCATCCGCAAAAACAAATCTGGAGAAAGAACGACTGTCTAAAGGCAGCGATCTGCTTCCGTAGAGCCTTACTCGGGCTTTGCAAGCAGGAAAGTCATCGCACCTGCTCCCTGAGGTTGCCGACCTTGCCAGTAACGATCCGGTATCCGTTTGGTCATTGATTCATGCAGGTCACGGGGATAAGGTACACTCGGCTTGAGATATCCACACAAAGCTCTGGAAACGAATGTCTGATAAGAAAGATATGAAGAAGCGCTTAAAGGACCGTAGAAGTTTCTTCCGGCCACAGCCTGCCGAGGTCTTTCCTCCGGTCGTGTCTCTGACCCGTGCCGGGAGACCCGCGATGGCAACTCTGTTTGAGGTCGTATTTCGATCCCAGGACCGGTCATTGATGGAGCACGTTCACCGTGCCCTGGATAGAGTTCAGGAGATCGAAAGACAGTTGAGCGTTTTCCGTGAAGACAGTGACATTGCCCGGGTGAATCGAGAGGGTGACTCGAGACCTGTGGAAGTCTCCCCCGAGGTCTTCCAGTTGCTGAGAAGATCCCAGCGACTGAGTGAAGAAACGAACGGGGCTTTCGATATTACCGCCACCGCCTTGTGGAAATGCTGGGGGTTTCATCGGAGGCAGGGGAAGCTTCCTGAGTCAGGTGAACTTGAGGAGGCTCTTTCCCGCTGTGGTTTTCAATACCTGCACCTGAACCCGGAGGACAATACGGTTCTGCTGCAGAAGAAGGGAATGGAATTAAACCTGGGTAGCATCGGAAAAGGTTATGCACTTGATCAGATAGCGCTAATGCTGCAAAATGCCGGGCTGTCTAATTTCCTGCTCCATGCCGGAAACAGCAGTTTCATGGCTCATGGCGACTTGAGAGAGCCGGAAACGGGTTGGCAGGTTTCGATCCAAGACCCGAGAGGTGGCGAATCGGGCCTTGCGACAATCCGGTTAAGGGGCCAGGGAATGGCCACGTCGGGTACCAGTGAGCAGTATTTCGAATTTGGGGGAAAGCGTTACGGCCATATTCTGGACCCGAGGACTGGATGGCCCGTTGATCATTACCTGTCAGCGACTGCAGTGGCGGCTGATGCGGAGACGGCGGATGCTCTCGCGACAGCATTTTTTGTGATGAGCCGAGAAGAGATTGAAGGCTACTGTGAGTCGCATCCGGGCGTGGGAGCCGTTGTTATAGGTGAGACAGCGGAAGGTGAGCTGGAGTTTACGATCGTGGGCCGGGTCGAGGTGACGTCACGGGTCACAGATTCCCATCCAAAGGATCGGTAGACAGACAAGAGTAATAGAATGGAGGTGGATCCTTGGCTCCTCAGCAATACAGCCTGACAGGCTGGCAGCAGTTTGCACTTGTAGTTCTGAGATTTTCGATCGGCTGGCACCTGTTTTATCAGGGTTTTGGCAAAATCGTTGCGGTCGACTGGTCTTCTTACGGTTATCTGTCGGCTTCCTGGGGGCCGTTTCTATGGATTGCCGAAAGTCCTACGCTGCTGGCCCTGTCGGACTTCGTGATGGTCTGGGGCCTGATCGTTACAGGAATTCTGCTGATGATCGGATTGTTTTCACGGGTGGCTGCGATTGGCGGCATGCTTTTGTTGCTGCTGATCTATATAGCTATGCCGCCCCTAGACTATGCAGGTTTCGTGATCTCGACAGCCGAAGGATCGGAACTATATGTGAATAAGACGCTTAT
>DATGOF010000349.1:0-6519 GCA_035306285.1 Acidobacteriota bacterium
CGGCACATTAACCAAACTTTCCCGTATCACGTGCTGACCATCGAAGACCCGATCGAGTTTTTGTTTGAGGACCAAAAGTGCGTCATCAGTCAGAGAGAGATTGCATCAGATACCCACGATTTTGCCGCTGCTCTTCGGGCCTCCTTGCGCCAGGATCCTGACGTCATTCTGGTGGGCGAGATGCGAGACCTGGAGACTGTCAGCATCGCGATGCAGGCTGCAGAGACTGGCCATCTCGTCATGAGCACGCTCCATACGACTGACACCACCGACACTGTCAATCGCATTATTTCCATGTTTCCCTTTTCCCAGCAACAGGATGTCCGCCTTCGCTTCGCCTCGTCGCTTCGTGCCATCATCTCGATGCGTCTGATCAAGAGCTCCATTTCTGGAGGACGCGTTCCGGCAGTGGAAATCCTGAGAAATACAGAATTGATCTACTCGCTGATTACGGCTCCTGAAAAGGTTCGTGAAATACGTCGAGCCCTTGAAGCCGGACACAAACAGTACGGGATGCAAACTTTCGACCAGTCCATCCTGCAGCTTTATGAGGACGGGCTGATCACAGAGAAGGACGCCCTGGAAAACGCCAGTTCTCCGGAGGACCTCAGGCTCCGTCTCGAGGGGATTGTCAGTTCATCGGAAGCGATTTGACCGCGTCAACTTACGAGAAAGCTTTAAAATTGCTGGCGCGCCGTGCTCATAGCCGCCGTCAACTCGAGAAGAAACTTCTTCGTTCTTCGGATCAATCGGTCGTAGAGGAGGTACTGGAACGTTTGACGGCTGCCGGATACCTCGATGATTCACAGTATGCCTTCAGCCGAGCCGACTACCTGCGCCGTCACAAGAAATGGGGTAATCTACGCATCCGCCTGGATTTAAAGAAGAATGGTGTAAGTGCTACAATTATCGACTACGCGCTGTCGCAACTGGAGGAAGAACAGCCGGAACTTGCCACCCTGCGCCGTGTTATCCTGTCCGGGATCGAACGCTTCGGAACGCCTGTGAGGGTTTCCGATCTCAAGAAGATATTTGATCGATGCGTTCGGCTCGGTTATTCCCCCGCCATGGTGCGGAGCGAACTGGAAATCTACTTTAGCAGCGTGAACTGGGAAGAATAGATGACAGATATGAGCTCTGACGAGATTCGGGAAACCTTTCTTCGCTATTTCGAAGAACGAGGTCATAAGCGCGTCAAGAGTAGTTCGCTAGTCCCGAAAGACGATCCCACCCTGCTTTTCACCAATGCAGGAATGAATCAATTTAAGGATATTTTTCTCGGGCTCGAAACACGCGAGTACAAGCGAGCCGTCAGCAGCCAGAAGTGTATGCGTGTAAGCGGGAAGCACAACGATCTGGAAATGGTTGGGCGCACTCCGCGGCACCATACATTTTTTGAGATGCTCGGGAACTTCTCCTTCGGAGACTATTTCAAGAGAGAAGCCATAAGGTTTGCCTGGGAACTTTGTACAGACGTCTATCGTCTGGACAAAGAACTTTTAATAGTCACCGTTTTCGAGGAAGACGACGAGGCCTATCAGATCTGGCGGGACGAAATCGGCGTTTCTCCCGAACGGCTCCGTCGCTGCGGAGAGGCCGAGAACTTCTGGGCGATGGGAGAAACCGGCCCATGCGGGCCCTGTTCCGAAATTCACTTTGACTTGGGACCTAGAATCGGCGATACAGAGAGCCCATTTGAAGCCGATTCGGATCGCTTCGTCGAGATCTGGAATCTGGTGTTCATGCAATACAATCGAGATCAATTGGGCCGGCTAACGCCACTGCCCTCTCCGTCCATCGACACTGGAATGGGACTCGAACGAATCGCCTGTGTGTTGCAAGGAGTCAGCAGCAACTATGACACCGATCTCTTTCGTCCGCTCCTGGAAGAAGCGTCACGACTGACCTCCACACCATACGGTGAATCGGAAGAGAGCGACACCAGCTTGCGAATTCTTGCCGACCATAGCCGCGCCTGCATGTTCTTGATCAATGACGGAGTCGCACCGGGGAATGAGGGACGAGGCTATGTCCTTCGCAAGATTCTCAGGCGTGCCGTTCGCCATGGAAAGCTGCTCGGCCAGGACGAACCGTTTATCTATACGCTGGTCTCACTGGTCGCCGAGATAATGTCGAGTGCTTACCCGGAACTCGAGAAGAGCCGAGAGTATGCCGCCACCATCGTGAGAAACGAGGAGGCCCGATTCAGCGCCACTCTGGATCACGGGTTGCAGTTGTTGAATGAGGTGTTCGAGGATCTGGAGAAGAAGCAGGAGCACCGTGTTCCGGGTGGGGAGTTGTTTCGCCTCTATGACACGTACGGCTTCCCCCTCGATATGGCACGAGAAATCGCTGAGGAGCGTGGATTCGAGATCGATGAAGCAGGATTTCGGGCTGAGCTAGAACAGCAGCGGCAACGCGCTCGCGCCAGTTGGAAGGGAGTTGAAAAAAGCGTTCAGCCAATCCTTCAAGAACTGGCCAGACGAGATTTCAAGACAGAGTTCACGGGGTATGAACAAATTGAAGAGGTTCCAGGAAGCATTCTGGCAATCCTGTATGAAGGTCAGGAAGTCGACTCCCTGGCTGCCGGTCAAAAAGGTGAAGTGGTTCTTGACCGAACGCCCTTCTATGCCGAGGCAGGCGGCCAGGTAAGCGATACCGGCATTATCGAGACTGACACGGCACAGGCTGAAGTGCTTCACGTCTATACCCCTGTCAGCGGCCTTCGGCTCCATCAAGTGGTAGTCAAGCAGGGACAGCTCAAGAAGGGAGACCGGGTGTTTTCCTCGGTTGAGTCTGACCGCAGACAGCGGACCGCTCTCAACCATACAGCGACCCACCTTTTGCACGCGGCTTTGCGGGAAGTGTTGGGCGAACATGTGAAACAAGCGGGATCTCTGGTAGCTCCTGACCGCTTGCGCTTCGACTTCACCCATTATCAGCCTCTCACTACTTCAGAACTGGCCGAGCTGGAAGAAATTGTGAACGCGAAGATCCGAGAGAATATCCGTCTCAAGACGGAAATTTCAGATCTCGAGGAGGCAATTGCATCCGGGGCAATGGCGCTGTTCGGAGAAAAATACGATGAAAAGGTGCGGGTTGTGACGATACCCGGGTTCAGTAAAGAATTGTGTGGAGGAACGCACGTCCGCCAGACGGGAGAAATTGCCGTCTTCAAGATCATCAGCGAGAGCAGCATTTCAGCCGGGGTACGAAGAATTGAGGCGATTACCGGCCCCGTGGCGGTTTCCCGCTTTCGGGAAGACGAGGAGCTTTTGCGCGAGTTGAGCGCTGACCTGCACGCGTCGCGAGAAGAGTTGCCCCGCGTGGTGGAACGACTGAGCCAGGAACTGAAGCAGCTCAATAAGAAAGTAGAAGACCTCCAATTGAAGGTGGCCCAACAAGCAGGAGCCGATCCTGACCAGGACACTCGAGAAATCGCAGGCGTTCGTGTGCTCGCCAGGCGGGTCGAAAATGTCGATCGAAATGCGCTTCGTCAGCTGGCTGACCAATTAAAGAATAAGCTCCGCTCAGGAGTGGTCGTACTGGGGACACCCTCTAATGGTAAGGTAAGCCTTGTGGCTATGGTCTCTGACGATTTGACAGATCGAATCAGGGCTGATGAACTGCTAAGGGGAATTGCTCCAATTGTAAGCGGGGGAGGCGGTGGCAAGCCGACCATGGCTGAAGCGGGAGGAAAGAATCCTGCCACGCTGGATGAGGCACTTGCTGAAACCTATCGGGTTGTCGAGAAGATGCTTTCCTCCTGAACTGGACCGGGACGTTAGAGAACAGAAATTGTAACGGCACTCACTAGACTTTTTCCTCTTCTCTAACATCCTAGTCTCTTGAGCTATAGCTAAGGTGTTGCAAATATCCGTTAGTTTCGAGCTATGCGAATATTCTGGCTGGTCTTAATTCTGTTGTCGGTTCCCGTCCAGGCTCAGCGCATCTATTCTTACGTGAATGCGGAGGGCGTACGCGTCCTGACCAATCTGGGCAGTGATCGATCAGGATCGTCCTCGACGGAAGATACCCCGTTGCCGTTCGAAACCTCGCAGAATTTCTTTCCTTTAATTCAGGAAGCCGCTCGCAGCTACAGCATCGACGAGGATCTAATCCAGGCGATCATCAGAGTCGAAAGCAATTTCAATCCGAACGCTGTCTCGTACAAGAACTGTAAAGGATTGATGCAACTTCATCCGGATACAGCGGCCCGCTTCGGGGTTAAGGACATCTTCGATCCAGCGGAAAATATAAGGGGAGGTGTCGAGTACCTTCGTTATTTGATTGATCTTTTCGACTATGACCTTGATCTGGTGCTGGCGGCCTACAACGCCGGAGAGAATGCCGTGAAGCGGTACCAGGGAATCCCGCCGTACCAGGAAACTCTCTCTTATGTGAAGAGAGTGCGTTCACTTTTCAAGGGAGAGATCGAGAAACTACCGGAGACGCCTGTCAGAAGCGCCAACCGTAAAATCTTTCGAATTGTGCAAGAGGACGGCACAATTCTCTTCACCAATACGCCGGTCGGCTAACAGCGGGGTGGGCTTGGCCTTCTCGTGCCCTGATCTCCTCCAAGGTGGCGCGACGTTTCCGTCTGCCATCCTCCCATAACGGTCGAGATGTCGGGTTCCCGCCATCCTGACTCGCCCATGGCCGTAATTTTCGTATAATGTGCCCATGAGCGGTTTTGAACCGGATTCTGTCGTGCCGTCCTTTTCACTACTCGATCAAGAGGGTGAGACCTTTTCACTTTGGGATTATCGACACCGGCAGCCGGTCGTTCTCTTTCTGGTAGGAAGTCAGAGTCAGCAAATCATCTCATCTGTCCAGGCCTCGCTTTCCCGGTATCAGCAGGTCGGAGCGCTCCCGGTAGTCGTCAGTTTCGAAAGAGAACCGGATGCTGATGTCTCCTTTCCAGTTCTGCACGACGCCACGCGGGAGGTGACAGCCCGTTATGTACAGCACACTCCGACCGTTCTGGTACTGGATCGATACGGGGCCTTCAGGGGAGAATACACAGGCCCATGGGATCCAGAGCCGGATCATTCAGAAATCATCAGTCTCGTACTGTTCACCGAAAGCGATTGTCCGGAGTGTGGAGTCCCGGAATGGCACTAAACGAACCGTGGCTACCACGGGGTGATGAGTACAGCTCGGTTTCTGGGGCGAAAAGGCCTCGTGACACCCTCATCCCTTATACTACCGGGAGGATGCATCCATTATCCTTCCGGAGAAACCGCATCGAAATGCAGGATCGGGGGATCGAAAGTTTCCGATCACGCTTGATTCCGCTAGGCGCCATTCTCCTTTTTTTGCTTTCATTATCGAGCCCTTCACTGGTCGCACGGGATCGAAACGCCGCCCGGGCGGCCTACCAGGCTGCCAGCGAATACCACTCCAGCTTACTCGCCAAGTCTGAAGAGAGTAGGACTCTCAGCCAATATCAGAAAGCGATTCGCCTCTTCCGACTGGTCATCGATCACGATCCCACTTATGGGGCATGTGATGATGCCCTTTTTGCGATCGCGGGCCTCTATGAGGAGATGGCGCGTCGATTCCAGAATGACGGCTACGGAAAAAGAGCAATTTACTATTACGAATTCGCCGCTCGAGAATACCCCACTACACCCTGGCGTTCACAGGCTTTAAGTAACGCAAATCGACTGAAGAACTCCACCCTTGCCCAGCCTTCGGTTCCCGTTACCCGATCGGCCGCTGCCTCTGCACCTACTTCTCCTAAAGGAAATAGTGAAGTCACACCAATCACCCAGGGCTCGGCGGTTGACCAAGAGCATGCGACCTTAACGCAGGTTCGATACTGGTCGAATGATGACTATACACGTGTGGTTCTGCAACTGGATCGGGAAGTACAATTTGAAAAGAGCGTTCTCTCCAATCCGGACCGCATCTATTTCGACTTGAAACAAACCAGGTTGATGCGCCAGGACCTGGACCGAAACTATGACGTCAACGGACTTTTTCTGAAGCAGATCCGCGTTGCCCAGAATCAAGCCCACGTGGTCCGAGTCGTTCTCGACTTCGATGCAATCAACGGACATACTGTGTTTGCCCTTTATGATCCTTATCGTATCGTGATCGATACTCGGGGTCACCCCAGCAACAGCAATCGTAATCTTGCCGAGAATGATGAACCGGAAGCGCTTCAGACGGCAGAAGGGGTGATTCCCTTGAGTACGGAAAGCGAGGAGCAGCCGAGGGAACTTAAGGCAGCGCTGCCGGTTCCGGCAAGCCCGAGTAGTAATGGAGACTATAGTCTGATTCGAACTTTGGGTCTGAAGGTAGGCCGGATCGTCATTGATCCGGGACACGGCGGAAGAGACACGGGTACAATTGGTCCCTCGGGATTGCTCGAGAAGGAATTGGTACTGGACGTTTCCCTGAGGCTGAAGAAACTGCTGGAAAAACGGTTGGGTCTTGACGTTGTCCTGACCCGAAGTGACGACCGGTTCATCCCTCTCGAAGAACGGACCGCGATTGCGAATCAAAAGGGAG
>DATGOF010000350.1:0-2977 GCA_035306285.1 Acidobacteriota bacterium
GTGTCAGCTCTTGGTTGCTGGAAATATTGTCGGAATGCACCCTTTTGACAGCCAAAACTTCAGGAAGTACCGCAACCGGAAAATTTGCCGCTAGCCGAGTCCAAAGATCGCGGTCCTCAGAGACCTGCAGCTTCTCATCAAAGAGACCGGAAACTTTCAAACAACTCCGACGGGTCATCACCGTGCTCGTCGGGATGAAATTTTCAAGAAGCAGTTGTTCTACAGCGTTCGAAACATACCCTGGCAGATTCGGCCGCTCAAAGCGTTTCCGGGAGGAGAGCAGCGAAGGCTGAAGAACACGACCACTTGCCGCCTCGATTTCTTCCTCATCAGTAAACAGGAGTCCAACATCGAGGTTCTGCGTTATGAAATCCAGTTGTCTTTCAAGCTTCTCCGGCAACCAGATGTCGTCGGCATCGAGAAAGCAGATAAGCTCTCCCGTTGCGGCCTGGATACCCGTATTCCTGGCGGTTGAAGGACCTCTATTTTCCTGACGTATATAAGAAATCTGTCCTTTGAAGCGGTTTAAGACATCCGCCGTATCATCGGTTGAACCATCGTCCACGACAATAATTTCATCAGGCGGACGAGTTTGCTTGAGTACGCTGTTTACAGCCTCAGCGACAAAGCGCGCCGAGTTAAAACAGGGAATGATCACACTGACGGTAGACTTCATTTGATCCTTTCAAGCGTCTCCTCGATCTCGGGCTCCGCTACGCCAGGAAAGTTTGTTCGCCAATCGATATGCGATTCAAGAGCATCTCTAATCTTAGAGCGGATCAACTCAACAATCCGGCTTCTTTCGTAATGGCGTCGAACAATAGCATTGGCAAGCCCGGCCATCTTTTTGCACAACAGACTGTTGTTCAACAACTTGAGACAGGCCTGTGCAAAAGACTGGGGATCATCTCGAAGAAAGATTTCTCGACCATTCTGAAACAACAATCCTTCAGCTCCAACCGATGTCGCTACCATCGGACGGCCGTAGAATGCGGCTTCCAAAAGCTTGATACGAGTTCCCCCGCCAGTGAGGATTGGTGCAGTAACGACCCGAGAACGTCGATACAGAGATTCCAGATCTTCAACAAACCCGCAAAACTCGATGTTAGGACTCGGAGCTCGGCGGCATTGAATCTTTTCAGGCTCAGCTCCTGCAATGATCAAGTGGGCATCTGGCCGTAACTGGTGAATCAGAGGCCACACCCGGTCGATTAGAAATTCGGCCGCTTCCGCATTAGGACGATACCGGTAAGAGCCCAGAAAAAGAAGGGTCGGCTGCTCCGGGAGAGGCAGCATAGCCCCGGAACGGGCGGAGTTCGGTATCAGCTCGACGCTCGATGTCCGAAACATACTCCGAAGATAGTCACGGTCTTTCGTGGAACAAACATATGCCTGTCTTGCGCGACAAATCGCTTTTCGCTCTGCCATGAAAAGCACCGGAATACGAGAAAGGTAGAGGAATCTTTCCTTCGCATTTTCGCAGTTCCGGCAACGCCGCCACATCTTCAAGTGCTCCACGTCGTCCAGATCGAGAATGACCGGACTCGACAAGTCTTTCATTTCGAGGAAGGGGACCATCGAAGTCATACGGTGGACGAAAACAAAATCGGGCTGCGATTGGAGAGCGCGAGAGAGAACCTCCCTAACCTTCGGCCCGGATACGCCCGCGAAGTCCGGCTGGGCGTCCAGCTTCACAACCGAGGCCAGCTTATTCGTTCGGCTTCTCAGTTTCGGTACCTCCGTCTTATGGCAGAGATTGAGGTTGATGGCTTTTCCCCATTGCTCGGACAATCTTTTCTGGTGTCTTGCAACAGATGATGGCGACACATCGACAGAAGAAGGGACTAAGAAAAGCATCTCGAGGTCAGCAAGCTGACAGAATGCCTCGACGAACATTTCCATCCGCTGGTAGGTACCGTTAACGTTTTCTGCGTGTTCCGGGAAATATGTAGAAACGAAGAGGGCACGCATCGGGCTTAATTTGGTGAATTGGAACTGTAAAGCGTTCGCCATTCGGGGAACTGCCGCCCCAGGAGTTGACTTAGTTCTTCGGTCTGGCAGCGCTGAATGGGTTTGAGGTACTGTACAGTTTCCTCTACCGGTACCGCTTTTCGATCCACACGACGGATACCCAGTCGACTGCCGACAGTCCGCAGAGGCGCCGGTACTACCGGCCTGACTGTCTGCCACACCGGGCTCTTTCGGATTGCATTGAGCACTCCAAAACCACGAACTTGATGGATGACAGGCGGAGTAACGTGTTTTCTTTCAGTGTCTGAAAGGGAAAAGGACGGGTCCACTCCGAGCCATCTGAAAATCCGCTGCAGCGTTCCCGTCGGGTCGCTTTTCATCTCCTCGAGGGTAAGGAAATAGAGGTTCTCGGGCTTCCAGATCGCAAGGTACTCCTTGATTTGCATGGCATAGTAGCTGATCTGCGTATACTCAGGGTCTTGCCGGATGGCCTTCAGGATTGGCCTTCGTTCTCCATGATTCCTGACCATGTGCCAGTACTGGCTTATTGTCCTCTCCACGGGATCGCGCATGATATAGATCAATCGCGCATCAGGATTGAAAGCGTGAATTCTCTCTGCCGCACCAGGGAAACGGGGAACCTTGGTGTAGGACGTACTCGATTCGCCCAGGTACTTCACCCGACGATCCGTTTCGAACAGCTTCAGGTAGGCTTCCAGTTCGTCGGAGGACGTGATGTCACGAGAAAAAAACATCGGTTCCTTGGGACTGCTCATAAAAATTTCCGGGTGACTCCCGAGATAGCGATGAAGTGAGCTGGTCCCTGACTTCATCGCCCCTATGATGAACAAGTTGGGCCTGGGCATAATGTGAAATCTCTCACACAGATTTCGACCGCTGCGGCAACAGTCCGGTCATCTTTGTGACCACGCGGTCTGGACGCCTCATAATATGAACGAAGATCCCCGCAAAAGTGCCGAGTGCAGAACCGATAAGCCGTAAGGGT
>DATGOF010000351.1:0-2928 GCA_035306285.1 Acidobacteriota bacterium
TGAGAAATCCGGGCTAGGGGGTCCGTCTCCTGTATAGCCGCTGGGTTTTAAGAACTCGCTGATCCCTTCCCCCTCCTTCCAGCGAAGGACCACATTGTTGGGAATGTCCGAAAAAAGCAACGCTCTTTCGGAAGGGATCCAAACCGGGCCTTCCGCCCATTCGAATCCTTCCGCCAGCACCTCAATGACCGCCCCCGGCGGTATCAGTTCATCCAGACGGGGATCATGCCGCTCGATCTGACCCAGTGTTGATCGCTGTAGTGGAGGTGTGCTGGCAACCACACCCAAGCCAATGGCCAGGAGACAGAGGATTCCGGCCGGTAAGTAACGCATGGATGCACGTTACCACTTCACCCTTCAGGAATCACCTAGAAATTCGGCTATCCGCGATACAGGCCGAAAACCACAGAGTCGCCTTCCGCGGGACTCTGTGGCTTTGATAAAGTCAGGAAAAGGTAGGCAAGGTCCAGGGGGCTCTGTATTCGACTCCCACCAACTTCTGAGCCTCAGGTGGCCCGGTCAGCTTCTCCGTCGTAGGATCCCACCGAACCTGTGTCCGTTGACGGGCGGCAATATTACCGAGATGACAGGCGATAACCGACCTGTGTCCAACTTCCACGTCGGCCGTCGGCTTTTCCCTACTCTTCATGCAATCGATGAAATTTTGGACATGAGTGAAATGATAATCGCTCGAACCTCCACGACGAGGAACCGGTTTCATGCGGTAGGTTCTGGGGTGTCCTTCACTGTCGGTCTCCGAGTGAACCTCCCATCCACCTCGGTCTACAATGAGAATCCCGTTCTGACCATGGAATGAAACACCATGTTCCCGCTGCCATGGGCCGACGCCTGCGCCCAGCATATGCTCCCAGGTAATCGTGAAAGTGGGAAATTCGATCAGGGAGGTCTGCGTGTCTGGAGTCTCCATAATGTCGTCGGGATAGGCGTACTTGCCTCCTGTGGCCATGGCGCCGATGGGATCCTCTCCCATAGCCCACATGGCCACGTCCACCATATGAGCTCCCCAGTCGGTCATCAAACCGCCGGAATAATCCCAAAACCAACGAAAGGTGAAGTGAAAGCGAGCGGGATTGAATGGTCTCTTCGGAGCGGGACCAAGCCAAAAATCATAGTCGACACCGGCTGGAGGCTGCTCATCGGGAGGATTACCAATGCCTCCCTTCCAATCCAGATAGGCCCAAGCCCGGACCTGCCGGATCTTTCCAAGTTGACCCGATCGCACAAAATCCACAGCCTCTGCAAAGTGGCGGGAGCTTCTCTGCTGTGTCCCTACCTGAACCACCCGGTCGTACTTGCGAGCTGCTTCCACCATGGCGCGGCCTTCCTGTATAGTCAGCGCCAGTGGTTTCTCTACATACACATCCTTTCCTGATTCGCAGGCATAAATGGTCGGTAGTGCATGCCAGTGATCCGGAGTTGCGACGATCACAGCGTCAATATCCTTACGATCGATAATTTGTCGAAAATCCTTGTAGCCGTCCGGTGTGTTTCCCCTTCGTTCTTTAACCAGTTCCTTGGCTTCCTGTACCCGTGACTCATCCACATCAGCGACGGCCAGGCACTCCACCTCATCGATTCGAAGGAAATCTCTCAAATCCCCTTTTCCCATTCCACCGGCTCCAATTAACGCCACGTGGATCTTGTCATTGGGACTGACCTGCTTCGTTGAGCTGGCAGCCGATGTCAGGCTGGATGCCATCACCCCCGAAACAGCAGAACTTCCAATAAACTTCCTTCTGCTAATCTTCTTCATTGCTCCTCCAAGAGTTATTTGATCTCTCTAGATTGTCGTTAATCACAACTTTTAAAGCAAGGTCAGCGTATCTCTCCGATGCGCACCGAAGATGCGCGCTCAGCAAGAATTCTCTCGACCCAGCTCGTATTACGAAGGAGTCTGGCAGCTTCAGTTAAGGCGGCCTTTTTTCCTGTGCCATAATAAGTGGATGAGTTCCAGAGATGACCGAGTCATTATCTGTCGGAAGGTCTCATTCAGCAGTGGCCATCGCTGCTATCGGCCCGATCTTTCCGAAGAAGAGAATCAAGAGATCTTCGGGTCTTCCTATAGCCGTTCCGGACACGGCAATAACTTTATCCTCGAAGCATGTTTTCGCGGGCGGGTCGATCCTGTGACCGGAATGGTGATCAATCTCAGCGAGATCGATTCGCTCCTTAAAGAGGTGGTAGCTCCACTGGATCATCATTTCTTGAATGACGATGTCGACCATTTTCAGGATATCGTGCCGACAACTGAGAATATTGCTCTTTACTGCTACCACCAGATTAAGGAAAGGGCGGTTTCACGTCTCGATCAAGTCGGATTGCACCGCGTGCGCCTGTTTGAAGGGGACGACCTGTGGGTAGAGTGTGGAGGTTTCGACTCATGAATACGATCCGATTGACTCGAGTCTACCGCCTGCCCGCACTCCATTCTCTAGGCAGTCCAGACCTTTCCGAAGAAGAGAACCGGACCATCTTCGGTTCCTGTTCTCGGCTTCACGGGCACGATTACAGAATTGAGGTGACTATGGCCGGCGTTCCTGATCCTCGATCAGGGCTGGCGATTCACCGGGACCGACTGGATGAGATTATTCAACGTGAACTGCTGGAGCCACTTCAGGGACACAACCTGAACAATTTTTTCCAGCAAACTACGGGAGAGGCTCTGGCCGTCGCATTCTTTGATCGCCTGGAACCCCACCTATCGCAAATCGGGACGCTAGTCCGTATACGCGTCCGGGAAACACCAAAGAACCTTTTCGAGGTCGTTGCAGGACGAGAATAGACCAATCTGCGATAACAATTGCTCCCGGTCACCACCCACATGCTTTGCCCTGGTTCTGCTCATCCAACCATTCTTGGAGTGGCTTGAAATAGTTGAGCAGAGCACCGGCATCCATCCGGCGGCTT
>DATGOF010000352.1:0-2087 GCA_035306285.1 Acidobacteriota bacterium
GTACGTCGAAGTCACCCCTTAGCATTTACCTGGCTCAGGAGGGGTGGCGAGTGGCCAATATACCCATCGTCGTCGGTAGTAAGCTTCCCGCTGAATTATCCCGAGTGGACCCGCAGAAGATTATCGGACTGATCATCGATCCAGAAAGACTGGCTGAAGCGCGACGGGTTCGCCTTGAGCAGCTGGGGGTGGAAAATAGCAGCTATGCTGACATTGACCGAATCCGTGAGGAACTGGAGTATGCCAGGGCGATTTTTGATCAGAATCCCCAATGGCCCGTAATCGATGTCACCGGCAAATCCATTGAAGAGGTTTCCCAGGAAGTGCTCGATGTCTTGATTGGTCGAGGACGCCCGCTCTAAGAAGACGAAAAGATCTTTTACTCGAACGATTCCACTTTGATGAAACTGGTAGAAGGGGCCAAGTATCACGGCTATGGCAATGATTTTGTCATCATTCCCTGGGATCAGGTCGAAACCGGACAGTTGTCCGACTTCGCCCGCAGGATCTGCGATCGTCACTTCGGGATTGGTGCCGATGGTTGCATCTTTCTAACTCTCGAGAGCCCATTCACGTTAAGAATCTTCAACCGGGACGGTAGCGAGTCGGGGATGTCCGGCAATGGAGCCCGATGCGCTAGCGCTTATCTTCACCATCAGGGTCGTGCCGGCGAGCGGATCGAACTGGAAACCCAGTCGGGCAGGAAGCTGTTTCGTCTGCTGAAAGCCGGGCCCCCGCTTTGGACCTTCGACTCTGACATGGGGCATCCCAGCTTTGACGCAAGATCAATTCCCTTTCATCCACCTCACCTGGATGCTGTCAAGGATTATCCCCTCGAGGTTGGAGGCGAAGAGTTAGAACTGACGGTCGTTAACGTCGGAAACCCGCAGTGCGTCGTCTTTTCGGACACCCTACCGGGCGACAGTCGATTTAAACACCTTGGGTTTCTACTGGAGAGGCACCCGGCCTTTCCCGAGCGCACCAACGTCAGTTTCGCACAAGTGGTTGACCGTCATCATCTTAAGGTTCGCATCTGGGAGAGGGGAGTGGGGCCGACCCATTCGTCCGGTACGGGTTGTACCGGAGCGGCTGTGGCGTCCATCTGGACAGGTCGGGCCGATTCTCCGGTCCAGGTGGAGACGGCAACCGGCATCCAGGTAATTGACTGGCAGCCGGATGGCTCCATCTCATTGACCGGAGATGCCGGGTTTATCGCCGATTTTAAATTTGGTTGGAGCCCTTAACAGCAGGGCAACATTCCTGTATGTCCTCTATCGTTAGGATCCCGCAGGCTCGTCTGGCATGGCCAGTAACAGTGCCAAGAGGGCGCTCCTTTCCACCAGGTGAGGGATCGAGACGAACTCATGCAGGGCGTGGGCTCCCCCACCGACTGCGCCCAAACCGTCCAGCGTTGCCGCGTACACACTGGTGAAGTTGCCGTCGGACCCGCCACCTGAGCTGCTTTCACGCAAATCAAGACCCAGCAGTTCTCCTCCCTGTTGCGCCAGTCGCCACAATTTCTGATTCCTCGGAGTGGGTTCCAGAGGCATACGATCGATTCCACCAGTGATCTTCAGTGCGGCTCCCGGAAGGCTCGGCTTCAAAGACTTGATTGCCTGGTCGATAGCCCGGGCATGTCGAGCCGTCGGCACCCGTACATCCACGACTGCCCTGGCAAAAGCGGCTACCACGTTACTTCGAGTACCACCCTCAATTAACCCGACATTCACACTAACTCCCTGTTCCGGGTCGTTGAGAGCAGCAAGCCGTTCTACAATTCGGGCAAGTTCGAGGATCGCGCTGACCCCCTTCTCAGGCTCGACACCGGCATGAGCGGCTCGTCCGGTTACCTCTATGGTGTACTCGGCTACGCCTTTGCGGCTGGTCTTGAGATAACCTTCAGGCCCGGTACCCGGTTCGAGAACAAAGACCCGCCGCACTCGTCGAGCCAGAAGGCGGATGTATTTCTGAGAATCTTCGCTACGCAATTCTTCATCCGAGTTGACGAAGACGACCGGAGTGAGAGCCGGTTCGATCCCCAACTCATGGAGAGCTTTCAGAGCGAAAATCATCTGAGTCAAACCGGC
>DATGOF010000353.1:0-2784 GCA_035306285.1 Acidobacteriota bacterium
AAAGGATTCCGCGATCGAGATCACAGGAGAGACCGGGCCAGGCATTGGTTCCTCCGCGATCCTTCCAGGAATCGCCTTCCCAGGTATCGTGGCCTTCCTCACCGGGACGTGGAACAGTATGGAAGCGCCAGACCTGTTCGCCGGTATGGACGTTGAATGCTCGAATGTCACCGGGTGGCCCCTGAGGACGAGAATCTGCCACCAGAGATCCGGTGATCACCAGGTCACGGTAGACAAGGGGCGGCGAAGTGACACCGTAACCCTGGCCCGGGAATTTTTCAGTAAGACCCTTTCTCAAATCTACGACTCCCTGTTCACCGAAGCCGGGGACAGGCCGGCCGGTTTTGCTGTTGAGGGCAAACAGGCGCCCATCCAGGGTACCTGCGAAGATGCGCGTCTCGTTTTCACCCACCCAGGCGGCGACGCCCCGATTGATGAACAGGTTGTAGGGTCCTTTCCGGTCGAGTTCAGGATCAAAAGTCCACAGCTCCTTCCCGGTCTCTGCGTCGAGGGCGATGACCCGACTAAAGGGAGTGGTCAAGTATAAAACACCGTCCAACATGAGCGGCGTGCATTCAAAAGCTGAACGAAATGGAATTTCACTTCCATCACTGATATCCCCGGTTCGGTAGATCCAGGCCGCCTCAAGTTTTTGGACGTTGTATTTATTGATCTCCTTGAGTGGGGAATACCGTCGATTCCCTGCATCTCCACCATAGTGAGTCCATTCTCCCGAGAAGAGATACAGGCTCTGGAGAAGAAAAAGCGTCGCAACAAGAAGTGGATGAGATCGGTTCATGAGAGCCTCAGCTTGCTCGATCAGCGGCTACTCAGCCGCGATACTCCTTCAGTGGTCGAAGTCTAATGAAGAAAAGGTAATTTTCAAAGGAAAACGAAGCCCCTTTTGCCAGGAGTTGACGCCCCCCGTTTGGAACCTTACGATTGGGGGCGTCTTGATCCTGGCCCGAAGTTTGATTTATTGAGGCCGTGGAATGGCTGTTGCCAGTGGGGGAAGTCTCTATGATCCGAAGTAAGACTTTGTTTCTTGCCTGTTCACTGTTTCTTCTTTTCTTTACTCCGGTTGCGTTGGCGCAGCTGAATGTATTTGGTTCATTCGAAGAAGAGTCGGACCTTCAGGAGTTGAGCAGCACAGAGGGAGTCCGGTTTTCCATTTCCGACTACTTTCCCGCCTGGGAAAGCCATTCCCTTGAGGTTGAATATCCTGGCAATGGCGGGACTCTCACGCTTGAATCGGTGCCATCCGACTGGAGGAGGCAGGGCTCTCTGCTCCTCTATGTATGGAAGGACGAACCGGGACAGCTGGAAGTTGCTGTTGAAGACCAGGGCGGCCGGCGATCAACCAAGTCTTTTGAGCTGGCGGCGGGTGTCAATCATCTTCAGCTTCCGATTTCCGAGCTACAGCAACTGGATTTACAAGATGTCAGGGAGATCGCTATCGCGTCCAAAAGCAGCCAGCGGCTTTACCTGGATTACGTTGCACTCGACCGCTTTCATCCAGTCCTGGCAGAGAAGGGGCGCTGGGATGTGGATTACAGCCTTGAACAAGAGACCTCTCACGTCAAGTGGGCGAAGCCTTTGCAAGGAGGGACGACTAAAAGCTACGCCGTCATGCCGGTGCGCGATGGCAGAGGCATTGTGGAGCTGGCCCAGCGGCTCGACTTGGATTTTCGTGTGACGACGCTTGGTAGAAGTCCTGGCATCAATAAATGGGGTTTCGGAGACTTTTACGTGCAACGGAGTCCGGGCGGAGAATTCTGGCAGGCTGCTTATAGCCTGGTGCACGCCTATTTGGCCAGCGATCTTCTCTACGGCCCCGACTACGACGTAATTATCTGGCCGGGTATCCATCCCTGGCATAGCTATCCTGCAAAGGTTAGATCCGAGATTCTTCGTCGAGTGGAAAATGGAGCGGGACTGGTCCTTCTTTTCCCTTACACGGGAGAAGGAGCCCGCTCGGAGCTCGAAAAATTGTCACCGCTTATGGACCTGGACGCCAGGAGCCGGGTCGATGGCCTTGATAAATCACCGTGGCAAAAGACGACCGAGCACTACATCACGAGAGGTGTTGATCTGAACCTTTTTCCCTGGGGTCACATTGGCGTCGCTCCTTCGAGTGTAGTTGGAGAGGCGCTGCTGGAAACTGAAGCCGGGAATCCGGTGCTGGCCGTAAGACAGGTAGGCGAAGGACGAGTCGTTGCCTTCTCGTATCCGGATACTGGTCTTCTGCCTCACGTAGATAATATTTGGAGCGGAGACCTGACCTATCCTTACCATGAATACCTCTGGACTCTGGTCGCACGATCGGTGGTATGGGCTGCCGGGCGAGAGCCCGCTTCCTCTATTCAGGAGATTCGTACCGCCGGACAGTCCATCGAGTTTGCACTCGATATCGATAGCGATGCAGAGCTTCTTCTCCAGATCAAGAACTGGTTTGGTGAAACCGAGTACGAAGAGCGCCGAGAGGTCAATTCAACCGCTACATCGGTTGTGTTGACCTTTCCCGAGACCCTGTCCGGGGGACGGCATTCCATCGAGGCACGCCTCATGGCAGATGGAGAAGTCATCGACTGGGCGACTCGTCAACTGGAAATGCCGAGGTCGGCGACACTTCAAACGGTGAAGAGTCGAGCCGATCGTACGAAGGTTGGTGAGGCCGTTGAGGGAACCGTTCTGGTTTCTTCAGATCGTGACTACCAGTATCGCCTCGAATTCAGGATCTACGACAACTATGAACGTTTACTTGACTACTCCGAGGAGGTGAGC
>DATGOF010000354.1:0-7903 GCA_035306285.1 Acidobacteriota bacterium
GCCAAGCTTCGACCTGCTCCTGACCAGGAAGAAACTGATCCGAATCCATCCCCCTGAAACTTTGCTAGAATTTTCACGCCATGAGTCCGGTCGTACGCCCAGTTGTATTTGGAGAAGTGCTATTTGATGTGTTCCCCGGTGGACAGCGGGTTCTTGGCGGGGCTCCCTTCAACGTCGCCTGGCATCTGAAAGGATTCGGATTCGACCCCCTATTTCTCAGCCGAATTGGGATGGATCCCGAGGGTGACCTGATTCTGGAGAAGATGTCTTGTTGGGGGATGAATGTCTCCGGGGTGCAACGTGATCCACTCCATCCGACCGGAAGGGTTGAGGTTGCAATCAGGGACGGAGAGCCTTCGTTTACAATATCGCCCGATCAGGCCTACGATTTCGTCGAGTTCCACTCGATTCGCCGGCTCCTCAAGAACATTAACGCTTCGGTTCTTTACAACGGCACGCTGGCGCTTCGTCACACTACCTCTGAACAGGCTCTAATTTGTATACAGGATCTTCTGCAAGCAACCGTCTTCGTAGACTTCAATTTGAGGGCCCCCTGGTGGACCAATGAGATTGTTGAGAAACAGCTGAAACGGGCTCGATGGGCCAAGATGAATGAGAGTGAATTGCACCTCATCTCTGAGGAGAGAGTTTCCGGCAAGGATTCGATTGAACGCGCCTGCCGGCTGCGGGAAAGGTACGAACTGGACGGATTGATTGTAACTATGGGGACCAATGGAGCACGTATTCATTTGTCCGATGGTCAAACCTATAGCAAGAAACCTGAATCGATAGAGATCGAGGACACAGTAGGAGCCGGAGATGCCTTCAGTGCAGTTTTTCTCGCGGGTCAAATACATGGCTGGCCACCCGAAGTGTCCCTTGAACGTGCGATTGAGTTCGCTTCGGCAGTGTGCGGCATCCGAGGTGCTGTCGCGGAAGATCCGGCCTTTTACAGTCCATTCAGAGAACGCTGGTTCTCTGACACTTAAGTAGTGACCATGACGGTCCGCAATAAACGTCCGGCAACCACAATCCTTCGGCCCGCTTCGCAACGTCTCAACTATTTCGAACCAAACAGAGGCACGAGCGTACTCCTCTTTTGCTGTCTGGACTTCCGGTTATAATCGGGGTTTGATGAAACGCCTCCTTGCTTCTCTGGTTACCCAATTGAACTCCCTTAAACGACTGATCTTCGAGGGGGAGGAGTTGCCTGATCCAGAGCTTCGTCGTCTCTTAAAAACCACCAGCGTCGGACTGTTGGGTGCGGTCGGGGCCGCGGTCCTGTCTTTCCTCGGCGCGGCCGCTATCCGACCGCTTAGAACAGGAGAAAAATCAGAGCAGTGGATTCCGGTAGCCCGAGTCGACGAACTCGCTGCAGAGCCGAGAGCGTTCGCCTACGATTACGAAACCAGAGAGGGCTGGATGACTGTAACCCGCCGCTCGGCTGTGTACTCTTATCTCGACGAGAGGGGAGACCCGGTGATTCTTTCCCCCCGGTGCACTCACCTGGGTTGCCTGGTGCGCTGGGATGCGCAGGAGCGAGTTTTTCAGTGCCCCTGCCACGGAGGTCGTTTCAATACACAGGGGGAGGTTCTTCATGGTCCCCCGGACAGCCCCCTGGTTAGGCTCGAATCGAAGATGGAAAGTGGCCGGATTTTGGTGAAGGTTTGAGATCCTCTTTTCTGAAATCAAGAATTCCCTGGCTTAAGCAAATCCAGTCGGCTCTGAGCAAACCTGTGCCCGGCACAATTGGCTGGGGACACAGCCTGGGAAGTGTGCTGCTATTTCTATTTCTTCTCCAACTTGGAACCGGAACCGTGTTGGCCCTGTACTATGTCCCGGTTCCTGACTACGCGTGGCAGAGCCGAGCCTTCTTGACGGATGAAACGGTGATCGGGAGAACGCTGGTCAGTATTCATCACTGGGGAAGCTCTCTGATGGTAGTGGTTGCGGTTCTGCATCTCTTGCGGGTGGTCCTGCACGGTGCCTATCGAGCCCCGCGCGAGCTAAACTGGATAACCGGAATCCTGCTTCTCCTAATGATTCTGGCTTTTGCAGTTACTGGATTTCTACTGCCTTGGAACCAGCAGGGCTACTGGTCAACAGTGGTGGGCAGGGAACTATCGGAGTCGATCCCAATTATTGGATCCGGGATAGCTTACATCATTATGGGTGGCGAACAGGTCGGGGCCCCGACTCTCACTCGCTTTTATGCCCTCCATGTCATCGTGTTTCCTCTGACCGCTTTGCTGCTCGGCGGACTTCATCTGTATTTGCTTCGTACACACGGATCAGCCCCTCCTCCGCCGATTCGAAAGACCGAGGGACAACCTGACCTCCCTTTCTTTCCTTATCAGACCTCTAGAGACGCCGTCGCTATTCTAGCTACTTTTTTCATTCTTCTCTTCCTGGCCCTAGCGTCACCCTATGGAGGTGAACCGCCGGCCGATCCGCTGGATTCCTCCTATGACCCCAGACCTGAGTGGTTTTTGCTCGCCCAGTATGAGCTTCTCCGAATCGCGGGATCATACGTATTCCTGATAGCGATTCTAATCCCCGCCATCATCCTGATCGTGATCAGTTTCATTCCGTTTTTCGATCGGGCCTCGGGGTCCTGGCACTGGCGCACCAGAAAACGAGTTGTGGTTCCTGTCTTCGTACTGGTTTTACTTCTGACCGGGATAACTATTTGGAGCAGGATTTATCATCCGGGGGTCTATGGCGAGATGATCGACGTGGAACCGGAACAGCTCCTGCTCCCGCATGCGGAAAACCCTCAGCTCGAACAAAGGCTCTTGGAAGGAAGACAGGTCTTCGTGGAGGAGCAGTGTATTAATTGCCACCGCGTCGGTGAGCTGGGGGGCAGCTCAGGTCCGAGACTTACTGCCGTGACGGAAACCCGGTCGCCCGATTTCATCCGGGCCAAGATTGTAGACCCTCGCCGGGAACACCCACTCAGCCCGATGCCCGCATATCGAAACCTCGATCCTGCACGATTGGAAACGGTTGTTGAATATGTGTGGCGATTGCAGGGTATGGTCGCCTCGGAAACGGAGACTAACGAAGCCCGGAGAGTAGATTGAAGCGGGAACGTCACTTAACCCTTCGGAGGGTACGCTGTCTCTTGCGATTTTCGAGTAGGCCCCGGTAGTAATCAACTTCAGCGACGACCTCAGAACGCCGTTTCTCGATCCAGTCAGCATCGGCCTGCAGCCGGTCAAGCTCAACTTCCAGAAGTCGCAGCTTGAGTTGGATCGGTAAAAGGTCTTCGAAGTGGGGATCCCCTCGCTTCATGATCCTCCTCCCTCCGCATAATATCCCTTGCGATGCATCACTTTCAAGCCACGACCACGAGCCTCTATCTCAATTTCTCTGAATGTTCCGTCTCGAGCCTGATTCGTTGATACGTAGCCAATACTGTACTGATTCTTGATTGCTTCGTTGATTCTGGCGAAGGCTCTCTGTAGCTCGTCAAGACGTGCTCGCGAATCAAAGAAAAGCCCCCCAGTATCCTCGGCGAAACTTTTGAGCTTTCCGAAGTTTGAACCAAAACGACCGCTCCGCACCCCAATCCCGAAAATCATTACATCATGGTCTTGAGCAATCTTGATCGCATCGTCATCGGAGACGATACTCTGAGTGTCTTCTCCATCTGAAAGGACTACCAGGACTCGCCGTCCCACTTCGTGGCGGAGTAAGTCATTGACAGAGACCCAGATCGCATCATAGAGCTTGGTGGCCCCACCGGCCCGGATCTGATCGATTGAGTGATTGAGCAAACCGGCATCATAGGTAAAGTCCTGAACCAGGTTTATCTCACTATCAAACTGGACGACGGCAGCCATGTCGCGGTTCTTTCGTAGTGTCTCTTCGAGGAAGAAACTGGCAGCCTCTTGCTCAAATCTCAACTTGTCCTTAACTGATCCGCTGGTATCGATCAAGAGGACGATGCTGAGCGGTTGGGCGTCTTCGTCACCTTCCCGGTTGAAGAATTGAATTTCTTGAAGTATCCCGTTCTCCCGAACCTCAAAGTCTTCACGAGTCAGATTGGTGACATAGCTGTCTCCCCACCTCACCGTGAAGAGAACGTTCACCACGTCAACCTGGCTTCTGAAAACCGGCTGTTGGCCTTGATCTTCTTGACCGATTGCCCATCCCAGTGTGAATAGGAAGATCAGTCCAAGGAGCACCAGTTGTTTCATCAATCCAAGGCCTCACTTCGTGGACGATAAGACTCTGTGAGAAGTTCAATCCATTGTACCGCAGCTTTCACTTAGGAGGGTCATGCGATAGCCGGCCAAGCAGGAGTAAGGCACCACGCTCATTTACCCAGCACGGTCTTCTGCGTCGCAAGGTAGACGTAAATCATTGCGGCACCGAGGTAGATCCAGTCGAAATAACTGATGGTAATGCCCGTCAAAGAGACGGCCAGATCAATGACTATGGCCGGAGCCAGGCTGTAAAGAGCAATGTTGAAGCTGTTTCTGACGGACATTCGAACCCCGTATACCGAGCTCACAGCGAATACCAGTGGACTCAGTAGAAGTGCCTGAAGGGCTTTGGCTATGAACGACCAGATAAGCCAGAAAGAATAGCCTCCGAGGGGAAAAAGGAACCACTTGAACCACTTCTGAAAAGTAGGTAGATCCTGGGGCGTCAGGCGCCCATCTCCGAAATCCTTGAAGAGATACGTGCTCGACATCCCCTGAAATTGCAGCAGTAGTTTCTCTTCGGTCAGGAGCACCGACGGCTCCTGCAAACTCTCTCCAGTTAAGTACGTTCCTGTGGTGTCGAAAACGATCGTCCAAGTCTCATTCTTACCTTTGTAGCGTTTGACCAGGGGCTGTTCGGCCTCGACGTGGAGCTTGCCTTCTTGGATTTGGATGGCCGGCAGGTTCTGCTGCGCCCATGCAACAAACTGCGTGACTCCCGGATAAAGGGACCAGGCAAAGAGCGCAGTCCAAAAAATCGCAATGTGTGCCGACAGATAAAGCAGGTAAATGAGGCTGCTGCGAAAAGGCTGATAGACAATCTCCTTATAGAAGTCGAAATCCATAACCGCCAGGTAAAACTGGCGGTAGAAACGATTCAGACTATTCATAACGAACCGGGAAAGCCTCGGCGACTGCGGTGGAAAACAGGGGGAAAGTAAACCAGCTTGTTAAAAGCGTCAGGGCGGCAGACCGGCGGCATCTTTCTTCTTTTGCAAGACTACTTCAGGATGAGGAATAGTACAAAATGCGGCTGCAATTCTCACACGTGATTATCTGCTGATTGGTCTTTACTTCGGCCAACAGTTGAGGACGCAAGCGAACGTGGCAGCCCTGGCAGGAGCCATCCACAACCTCGACAACGGCCACTCCATAACGAACTGCAGATATTCTCCGATACTGGGACAGAAGGTCCGCGGGCAATTCCTTTTCGATTGCCTCACGCTCCTGGCGCAGCCTCTCAATCTCCACTGAGGCTTCACTGGCAAATTTCTGAAGTTCGTCTTGTTTATTCTTGATCTCCTTCTCTGCCTCTTGGAGATCAGTTCGTGCCTTGCGTGTATCACTTTCAAGGTCTTCAGCCGATACCATGTGCTCAAGAATCTCATCTTCTTTGGCCGTGATCTGCTGTTCTATGTAATCGATCTCATGCAGAGTGGCCTGATATTCCTCATTGGTCTTGACTTCCATCAGGCGGCTCTTGCTGCGGGAGAGTTTGCTGCGCAGATCCTCAACCTCGTTTTCTAATCTCTTACGCTCGCGGACCGCGTGTTCCAGAGCATTCTCGGCTTTCTGAAGGGCTGCTCGATAGCGCTCCAGTTCTTGCTCCAGGGCCTTTGCTTCCTGGGGGGCCTTCTCCATGCGGATTTGCAGGTTGTTGGCCTGCTGATCCAACTTCTGCAGGCTAATCAGTCTCTGCAAATCGACATTGGTTTCTTTCACTGCCATTCAGCACCTTGTCTTTGGGTTGGTGGGCCCAGTAGGACTCGAACCTACGACCGTCTGATTATGAGTCAGATGCTCTAACCGACTGAGCTATGGGCCCACTCGATTTAGGGATAATACTTATCCCAGGATTCGAAAGGATCCGGAGAATGGTACTCCAACGCGGCTGACTCGGGCAAAAAAAAAGGGCGATATGAATCGCCCTTTTTGATACTCGTCAGGCACCTTCGGTACCCCCGTTCTCGAGGAAGGCTTTTAACTTTCGGCTCCTGGAAGGGTGCCGTAGCTTCCTGAGGGCCTTCGCTTCGATCTGGCGGATGCGCTCACGTGTTACCGAAAATCTCTGTCCGACCTCCTCAAGAGTGTGTTCGCTTCCGTCACCGATACCAAAGCGCATTCGGATAACCTGCTCTTCGCGGGGAGTCAGACTCTGAAGCACAGAGGCTGTCTGTTCCTTCAGATTCAAATTGATTACCGCTTCGGACGGCGAGATGACGCCTCGATCCTCTATGAAGTCCCCCAGATGGCTGTCCTCTTCTTCCCCGATAGGTGTCTCCAGCGAGATCGGTTCCTGGGCGATTTTCAAAATCTTCCGAACTTTGCTGACCGGCATATCCATCTTTTTGCCGATTTCCTCGGCAGTCGGCTCCCGGCCATATTCCTGTACCAGGGCACGCGAAGTCCGGATCAGTTTGTTGATGGTCTCGATCATATGGACCGGTATACGAATCGTCCGTGCCTGGTCCGCAATAGCCCGAGTAATCGCCTGGCGGATCCACCAAGTTGCGTACGTCGAAAACTTGTATCCTCGGCGGTACTCAAACTTGTCAACAGCCTTCATGAGACCGATATTGCCTTCCTGAATTAAATCAAGAAACTGCAGGCCGCGATTTGTATATTTCTTGGCAATCGAGACAACCAGACGCAGATTGGCCTCAACCAATTCCTTCTTGGCGATATCAGCTTCGAGTTCGCCTTGTTTGATGGTTGCCAGAGTTCGTCTGAGTTCAGCCGGAGTCGAAAGGGAGGTCTCTTCAATTTCCTTCAGTTCCTTCTCGATTTCACGCAACCTCAGCTTGATCTTTTTCGACTCGTCCAGTTTCAACGGAGATTCCTGGAGCTTTTTCAGCTTCCTACTCTCTCTCTCAAGGGAAAGCACTCGATCGACAACCGACTTGATCTTGTCCACCAGCTCTAGATGGACTTCATGGGAGAGATCGAGATCTCGTACCTCACGCGCTAAAGGAATGCGGTAGCGAGCCAACCTGGACAGGCAAGTCTTATACTCGGGCCCGTCCTTCTTGAGCTTCTTCAACCTGGCCCGCACCTTGGCGGCTTCTGCTTCCAGCTTCGCAATCTCTTTGAGCTGCTTCTTCAGTAACTTTCGACGTTTATCAATCACCACTTCGGTGACTTCGTCCTCACTGAAGTTAACCAGATTCTTAAGATTGAAGTTTTCGTCGTCGAGGAGTCTTGAGTATTGGAGGATTTCGTTGACAACCAGAGGGGATCGGGAGATCGCTTTCAGAACCGTTTTCTTCCCCTTCTCGATGCGCTTGGCGATTTCAACCTCACCCTCGCGAGTCAGAAGCGGGACTGTCCCCATCTCTCGCAAGTACATGCGAACCGGGTCGTTGGTCTTGTCCAGCTCTTCAGAAGTGGATGATTCCGCCTCTTCTTCCGACAAGTTCTTGGTCTTCGCCTTCTTCTTGATATGGCCGAACTCGTCTTCGGAGTCGATAACCTCGATACCGGCATCTCCAAATAAATAGAAGATGTTGTCGAGGTCTTCGGAGGATTCGATATCGTCCGGGAGCACATCGTTGACTTCGTCGTAGAGAAGGTATCCCTTCTCTTTGCCCAAATTGATCAGGTCCTTGACGCCGTCGTACTTATCCTCAATTGCAGATAGCAGATCTTCGTTTTCTTCGCTCATCGCTCGTCGTGTCAGAGTTAGGTATTATACT
>DATGOF010000355.1:0-4539 GCA_035306285.1 Acidobacteriota bacterium
AAACCCGTAAGGGGGACGGAGGTCGGAACAAGGTTCTCCCGATCGTGGTGCACGGGGACGCGGCCTTTGCCGGACAGGGCATTCTAGCGGAAGTCTTGAATTTGGCGACACTGCCGGGTTTCACCGTTGGGGGAACCATCCATGTGATCGTGAATAATCTGATTGGATTTACGGCTATACCGGACGAGCTCCACTCGTCCCGATTTGCTTCGGATGTTGCCAAGCGCCTCCCAATTCCGATTTTTCACGTCAACGCAGAAGATCCGGATGCGGTGGTACGGGTCGGAAAAATGGCCGTGGATTACCGATACCAATTCCAATCAGATGTGGTGGTGGATTTGATTGGATATCGACGCTATGGTCACAGCGAAATCGACGATCCCACTATTACACAGCCACTGCTTTACAAGAAAATTGCGGAAAGACCACCGGTTTGGAAGATTTACGGCGATAAGCTGGGGACAGACACCGACGAGATTGAAAATGAAATTCGTGTCGGGCTCGAGAAGGAACTCGAGAAGGCAAGATCGATGGAACAGCGCCCCGTAATGAGGGAACTACCTTCATACTGGTCCCCTTATCGAGGCGGACGATATGACCCTACTTGTGAAGTCGATACCGGCGTGGAGCGGGAGGAACTATCGAGGTTAGGAAATCGACTGGTGGAGGTCCCCGACGATTTTCATGTTCACGATAAAGTCAAACGTTTGTTGGACCAGCGCCGTGAAATGGCCGAGGGAAGACGGCCTCTCGACTTTGGGATGGCAGAGGCCCTGGCTTTCGCCTCGCTGGTTGAAGAGGGGTATTACGTTCGGTTGACAGGGCAGGATAGTCGCCGGGGAACTTTCAACCAGCGTCATGCTTACCTTATCGATGTAGAGAGTGGACAAGAATATTGTCCGCTGGCACACATTTCAGAAAAGGCGGCTCCCTTTGAGTGCCATGACTCGATGCTTTCAGAAGCCGCAGTTCTCGGTTTCGAATATGGTTTCAGCCGGGATTATCCGGACGGTCTGATTCTCTGGGAGGCGCAATTCGGTGACTTTGCCAATGGCGCACAAGTTATCATCGACCAATTCATCGCCGCGGCGGAAGACAAGTGGGATCTGCTCTCAGGGTTGGTGATGTTGCTCCCGCACGGGTATGAAGGTCAGGGACCCGAGCACTCGAGTGCTCGAATTGAACGGTTCTTACAGCTCGCAGCAGAAGACAACATCCAAATCTGTCAACCCTCGACTGCGGCCCAGTATTTTCATCTTCTTCGACGTCAGGCGTTGAGGAAATGGCGGAAGCCACTGATTGTGTTCACCCCCAAGAGCATGTTACGTCATCCCTCCGCAATGTCCGACCTGGTGGAATTAACGGCCCCCCGCTTTATGCCTGTCGTTGGAGATGAAGATATTCTTGAGGCGGAGCGAGTCATTGTCTGTACCGGAAAGATCGGTCATGAGCTCAAGAGGGAGCGGGCAAATCGAAACGACGAAAAGACGGCCATCATCTTCCTCGAACAGCTGTACCCGTTTCCAGAGTCGGAGTTGCACGAAGCTATCGAAGCACACTCGGGCGCCGAAGAGGTGATCTGGGTTCAAGAAGAGCCTGCCAATATGGGAGCACTCTTCTATGTCTTCCCTAAACTCGAGCGGTTGGCAGGAGACAAGCCGGTGCGCTCGATCAAGCGGAGCCCCAGCGCCTCCCCTGCTACAGGCTCAGCCCGGGCCCACGAACTGGAGCAGAGGACACTTCTGAATCTGGCCTTTCTGTGAATGCCACGCTGCCGGTCCGACGATTAGAAGGCTTCTCGATCCAGTTCGTTGGCCAGCGTTTCCGCTCGGCTTATCAGGCTCTCGATAGATGACAGGCCTTCGTTCCAGAAGTCCGGGTTCTGGAGGTCAATTCCGAGGCGGCCAACCAGTTCGTGTGGCCAATCGTTTCCTCCCGCTTCGAGCAACTCGAGATACTGATTGGCGAACGAGTCAGCTCCCGTGCGGTAGAGTTCGTAGAGGGCGAGAACCAGCAACTCACCAAAAGCATAGGCGTAGACATAGCCAGGTGTGTGGACGAAATGGGGGATATAGGACCACCAGATTCGGTAGTGGTCCGTAAGTGTGACGCTTCCCTGAAACATCTGCTCCTGAGTCTCGAGCCAGTGTGAGGAGAAATCTTCAGAGGAGAGTTCACCGGACTCTCGGCGCGCCCGGTGGATACGATCCTCGAAGCGATTCATCGCTACCTGGCGGAACACCGTAGCCATCGTATCGTCGATCTTGGAAACCAGAAGTCCCAGTTGAACCCGCTTGTTCGTCTGCTGCGCCATGAGCCGTTCGAAGACCAGCATCTCCCCGAATACAGACGCCATTTCCGACGTCGTTAGCGGCGTCCGCGCCTGTAGAGAACCTTGCTTCCGGGCCAGGTATTGATGCACGCCGTGACCCAACTCATGGGCTAGGGTTTGAACATCCCGTATTCTGCCAGTGAAATTCATAAGAATGTAGGGATGTACCTGGGGAACCGCTCGGTGACTGAAGGCACCTCCACGTTTTCCGGCCGTGGGGGCGGCGTCGATCCAGGAATGTTCAAAGAATTTCGCGGCGATTTCTCCCATCCTGGGGTGGAATGCTCGGTAGGATTCTAGGACCAGGTCACGAGCCTGGTCCCATTTATAGGTTGCTTCCAGTCCTGCAATTGGAGCATACCGGTCATAATCAAACATCTCGTCGTAGCCGAGCAATTTTTTCTTCAGGCGGTAGAAACGAGCGACCAGGTCGAAGCGACCGGTCACTGAATTGATTAGCGTCTCAACCGCTTCGTCCGTTATCTGATTCGAGAGATTTCGAGCGGAGAGCCAGTTATCGAAGTTTCGGAGCCGGTCATTGAATGCTTTATCCGCAAGAATCGTATTGAAGACAAAGGTGAGGGGTCGCAAGTATCGCTTCAGCCCCTCAGTAAAGGCAGTGGCTGCGTCTCGCCTCAAGTCACGAGATGGATCGTGGAGTTTGGAAAGGATTTGTTGTTCTGTGACTTCTTGACCCCGTAACCGAAAACGGGCTGCTCCCAAGAGCTCATCAAAAAAACGCGACCATGCTTCCTCACCCGTAATCGCCTTAACCGAGAGGATCTTTTCCTCGGGCTCACTCAGAACATGGTTCCTGTGCAGCCTTAATACCTCCAGATAATGGCGGAAGCGAGAAAGCGATTCGCTCTGCTCGATCAATTGATGGAGCTGATCGGGGAGCCTGATGAGCTCTAGTTCAAAGAACAGAATCAGCTGTTCGATTTCGTTGAATCGCTCACGGACCTTTTGGAGGAGCGCTCCTCTGACTGGATCCTCAGTGTTCGTGCACCAGTTGAGATAGGCGTATGTGAAGGCTCTCTCCATTCGATCACTGAGGGCCTGGAAGCTGGCCAGTGCCTCGGCGAGCTCATCCGCAGTGAGTTCTGCAACTCTATTTCGATAACGCTTCGAGAAATCCTCTGCCTCCTTCTTCGCCAGCGTCACTGCTTGATCGAGTTCTTCCCGCGAGGCGTAAAGATCATTGAGGTTCCAATGAACATTTTCTGCGCCAGTTTCGGTTATCGCTCTATTATCGATCATTGTCTCGTCTGCCATATGGAGGAGTGTCTCAAAACGAAGCTGAAATCGGAAGTCTGAGTGACAATTCTTGCAGAATACGGAGTCAGGCGCCCGACTCCGGGCCGGCGGGATGGTTTCGTGCTATAGCGTGAGACTTGCTTTCCATTGAGACGGGTATGATGCAATAGAGGTTGGAGTTTATATGTCAAGGGAAAAAGAGAATGGTCAGATCGATTCCTCCTTAGAGGAATGGGGCAGGCCGGAAATCGAAGATACCGAAGATACCGAAGTTGTACGGATTCCGATTACTGGGACGCTCGATCTCCACACCTTTCGTCCGGGCGAAGTTCGATCGCTCGTCCCCGGCTATATCGAGGCGTGTCTTGAAGAGGAGATTTATCAGCTTCGAATCATTCATGGAAAGGGAAAAGGAGTACTCCGACAGATAGTTCACTCTATCCTCTCAAAGCACCCGTCGGTGGTTTCCTTTGGCCATGAGGAAGGTGCAGGCTCCTGGGGGGCGACAATCGTCCGTCTGCGACGGGACCATTTGGTCGCAACGCAGGTACGCAACGACGGCTGATCAGACAAACTCTTACTGAACCTGTTTACCCCAGATTCTCAGATCCTTGAACATGGCCGTATCATCGAACGAGCCGAGACCGATCTGTCCTGACCTGAAGGTCATGTCTACCGCCTGCATAACCGGGTTTTGCATGTCGTCGAAATAGACGATGATCGATCCTGAGCTGGAATCCCGTTTGATTCTGATGGTGTGATAAACATCATCGCGCCAGGTGGTGCCGTCATTTCGATCCTCTGCAATTGAGACCCGCGGTTCTTGGTTGACCAGGAATATGGAGTTGGCGTGGGGGTCTGTTTTTGGTGCCGGTGCCAGATGAACGTAGTAGAAACGGGCGGGATCATTCCACCCGAATGCGACACATGCGTCCCTGTGGCCATATTGA
>DATGOF010000356.1:0-2780 GCA_035306285.1 Acidobacteriota bacterium
TCCCGGCGGAGCTGGTTGATGATCTGCATCTGGTGGTGGTGAATGAAGATGCCACCATGGTTCGGCTGTCGGCGATGGCAGTCTCGGCATAACACCTTAAGATTCTCAGGTCGGTTATCGGACTTAACACCATTGCCATGATGCACATCGCAAAGAGATTTATAGCCACTCAAATCGATAAGACACTCCGAACATCGGTAGCCCGCATCCATCCTTAACTGTCGGGAAATATCCGGCCAGTCTTCCGTATAGCCAACCTTTGACTCGTCGGTCAGCCCCCGAGGCTCATAGTCGAAGCACGTACTATAATCTGTGAAGAAGTCAACCAGCGAAAATTCCCGAAAGGCCTGTTGCCTCTTTCGGTAGTCCCGAGACTGCCGATAGTTGAGTTTTTGCAGGCAATACTTGCAGACATTCAACTTGGTTCGCTGCTCGCGATGGTATCCTGCCCACCTACCATCCTCGATCAGGAACTCACCGGAAAGGTTGTTGGTCGACACGTATCTTTCCGAGCGGTTGTTTCTCCACATTTCTTGCAATTTTGAGCAGAAAGCAACATGAAAGCGATTTCCTTTAGTTGAATCGTAAAGTGTTGCGTCAAACTTCCCGCTATGGTCCTTGATGTAAAGCAAAACCTGTCTGCCTTGATAGGAAAGCAGATTGAAATCCGTCGCGATATCAGACAGAGGGACTTCTAGAATGCCTTCTTCAAGAATCTCGTCGATGGTCTTTGCCACAAACCCCGTATCAACGTGGAACTTGGGGACATCGGGGTTGAACTTGTTGGCCAGTTGCTTCAACGGGGAAAGATCTACCCTCAGCTTCATGGCTGCTTACTCCTGAATGATCCGGCGAATCTGGATTTCGGCATTGGTCAGCACCCGAAAGCTGACCCGCCGGGAACGGCTGCTGTCCTCACTGCCATCCTCTTTCAATACGGGATGCGCCGAGGAATAGCCAATAGACGCGAACTTTTCCCTAAGCCAGGGCTTCTCATCCGACACAGACTGCATGGTGTAGATGTGGTGGAGGACAGATCGCGTGCGCCCCTGGGCGAGTTCCATATTATTGAAGTAGGCTTCCTCCGGTGACGTGGCCCCAGCCCACAGACTGCTGGTATGCCCCTCGATGCGAATCTCCTGGATATGCTCGTCAAAGCGCTTCAAGACCCTGAGATAGCGCGGAAAAAAGTCATCCAGGATCAGCTGGAACTGTGGGCGAAGTTCAATTGCTGCATTCTCAAACAGCACATCCGGCGATTTGAAGCGAAACTCTAGAGTCGATTGCTCGATCTCCGCATCCCATACCGGGAGGTCCTCGGAGAACTCCCGCTTCAGCTCTTCGTACAACGCCACCTGACTATTCTGATAGGCAATCGCCACTTCCTTGATCTTGTCCCGCTCAATCTGCACATAGCGCATGAATGCCACAGAGATTACCAGAAACACCATCATCAACCCCGCCATCAGGTCCGATAGGGAAATCCAGTGTTCGCTGTCCTGGCGCCGCGCCTTCTGGTGAACCCCAAACAGGTCTTCCATGGCGGCTACCTCCCGTCAGTGCCGGTTCGAACCACGGCTTCCATGCGCTTCATCATTTCTTCATAGTCCCGCACAAATCGTTGGGTAATCTGCAGCAGCGATTTGCCCATGGATTCCATGGCGGTTTCAATTTCCCGCGCCGTGGCCTGTTCGATACGCTCAAGCTCCTTGCGCACAGTGGAGCCTGTGTTATCCGCCGCCCCTTTCATATGCCTGTCCAGGGCATCCGCCGTCTCACTGATCGCCCTGCCTATCTCCGTCATCACCGCCTCGGCCTTCTGTCGTACCCGCTCCACCACAGCGCCGTGGGACTGATCGAAGGTGTCGGCCGCGCGAGCAAATCGATCCACCAGCGAGGTATTGGCCTCCTGCATTTTTTGCGTGATTTCTCCCACCTGTTTCTGCACGTCCTGACCGTATTCACCCATACGCTCGATGATTTCCCGAGAGCGTGAAGCCAGATCTTCGGAGGTGTCCCCCAATGTTTTCCGCAGCTCCTCGGAACTGGTAGAAACCTCCTTCGACATATCGCTGAAGGACTGCTGAGTGCGGCTGACGGAATCCCGGAAGCCCTCCGCCCCCTCGGTCAAGGCCACTTTCATCTCGTTGGAGCTTTGCAGCAGGCTCTGCCCGGTGGCCTCCAATTTTTCGTTCAGTGCCACGGCGCCGCTTTGCATCTGCTCGCCGATCTGTTCAAGTTTTTCTCGAATGGCGGGCACGGCCTCTTCTGCCCGCTGGCGCATCAGGACGAAAGCCTCAAGATGTCGCTGCAACTCAGCAATCTGGTGTTGGTTGACCTCAAGCACGGATTTCAGCTCCGCCATAGCCAGGGGAATTTCCTTGCACTCCTCCCAGATACCAGCGACGGCGGTACGGGTATGCACCAGAGAATCGACACTCTGCTGGTACTGCTCTCCCATCTTCTCGACCTGATTCTTGTACTCGATCTGCCAGTCCACCAACTTCTTGACAGATTCGTCCAGGCGCTTGAAGTTTTCGCCAAACTGCTCGCCAAGCTTGTTATTGAAATCTCGGATGACCTCTTCCAACGCTTTGATGATCTCCGCCGTAGCAGTCTGGGACAGCATTTCTGCGAAGCCCTGCAACTCCTTCCACAACTTGTCGGCGAATTCGCCCTGTTTGGTTTCGTGCTGCTTCTGGAAATGCGTAACATCCTGGCGCAGGAACTTCAATTGGCCGACAAGGGAGCCTTCTTCTGTGCCCGCCAGACTCTGGTTG
>DATGOF010000357.1:0-2820 GCA_035306285.1 Acidobacteriota bacterium
CTTCAAGTCAAACGGGCGGATTCGACAGCGCCGGCTGCCAACGGTGAAGTCGCCCTGGCTGTTGTCGACGAAGGCCTGCTGGAGCTGATGCCGAACGATACGTGGCAGCTGCTAGAAGCTATGATGCGCCGTCGCCCTTATGGAGTGACGACCGCCACTGCACAGATGCATGTCGTTGGAAAAAGGCATTTCGGCTTGAAGGCTGTACCCTCCGGCGGTGGAGGAGGCCGACAAAGCACCCGGGAGCTGTTCGATACACTGGTTCTGTGGGAGGGGCGGGTACGGCTGGATTCGCAGGGACGTGCCAGAGTTGATTTTCCACTCAATGATTCCGTTACCCGGTTTCGGATTGCAGTCGTCGCAACTGAAGGGCTGGACAGGTTCGGTTTCGGTTCAACAACTGTCCGCTCCCACCAGGATCTGGTGATCTTCTCGGGCATTCCCCCGGTCGTACGCGAAGGAGACCGCATAGGCTCCAGCTTCACGATTAGAAACGCCGGCGAGAGACCTTTGGACCTGGAAGTTCGAGCTTCAATTGAACAAATTTCCGAAACGTATGAACGGCAGCTTGCGCTGGCGCCAGGACAGTCGCAGGAGATCTCGTGGCAGGTTGACGTGCCGGCGTCTGTTGAGGAGTTGACCTATCGGGTCGACGTATCCGCTCCAAATGGTCTTTCCGACAGCCTGAAGGTGACTCAGCAGGTCGTTCCCCGGGAACCGGTGCGTGTCAGGCAGGCGACACTGCTCCAGGTGCCTCCCGCCGATGGGACTAGCCTGGAAGTGGCTCGCCCGGCCGGTGCCCTTCCCGGCAGGGGCGGGGTGGAGGTGGCTTTCAGTTCGAGTCTTGTCGCCGGCCTGGACCCGGTGCGCCAGTATATGGATCTCTACCCCTATACATGTTTGGAGCAGAGGATCTCGCGTGCAGTGGCATTGAACGACCGAAATGAATGGGTGAGGCTGCGGGAACAGCTTCCTTACTTCCTGGATCAGGACGGGCTTGTGAAATATTTCCCATCTCTCTACCAGGGAAGCGAAGTCCTTACGGCATATCTTTTGTCGGTTGTTCATGAAAGAGGATGGGAGATCCCTGAAGACTCACTGGACAGGATGATCAATGGAATGCGTGCCTTCGCCGAGGGTCGGATCGCCCGTCCAAGCATAATAAGGGCCGTCGATCTCGCGTTAAGGCGACTAATGGCCATAGAGAGTCTGAGTCGATATGGACGGGCAACCCCTGACTTGATGGATTCTATCCGGGTTGAGTTGACACTCTGGCCTAGCGCCGCACTGATCGACTATCTGAACATCCTCCACCGTCTCGAATTAGACGGCCGTGATCGTAGAATCGAGCAGTGCCTGAACGAGATTCGATCCCGGCTCAATCTGCAGGGAACGACGCTCACCTTCGGACGCGAAGGCGAAACCGGTCTCTGGTGGTTGATGAACTCTCCGGACGTGAACGCAATCCGATTGATCCTGACTTTACTCGAATTGGAGACGTGGACTGAGGAAATACCCGCCCTAGTCAGAGGTGCGCTGAACCGGACCAACCAGGGACACTGGGATCTGACAACCGCCAATGCCTGGGGTGTTCTGGCTGTCGAGAAATTTGCTGCTCGCTTCGAGACGGAGCCGGTTAGCGGTACTTCGACAGTGTCCATGGGAGGACTTGCCCGTCCGGTCCGGTGGTCGGAAGGCACGCCGCCCCCAGTCGTACAGCTCTCGTGGCCCGAGAGTGGAAGCGGTTCCGTCGAGATTTCTCATGGGGGCACCGGAAGCCCTTGGGCTGTGGTCTCCAGCAAAGCGGCCATTTCGAGGACAGAACCGGTCTCCAGCGGCTACAGGATAGAAAAGGAAATCATACCGGTTGAGCAGCGCCGCCAGGGCGTCTGGTCGATAGGGGATGTCCTGCGAGTGAGACTGACAGTACATGCGGATACGGACCGAAACTGGGTGGTTGTTGCTGATCCGATCCCCGCTGGATCCATTATTCTGGGGAGTGGATTGGATCGAGACTCGGCAATCTTGACGGAAGACGAGGAGCCGGATATTCGCCCCGCCTACGAAGAGCGCTCCTTTCAGGCTTTTCGATCCTATTATCAGTATCTGCCTGCTGGAGAGTGGAGAGTCGAGTATACGCTCCGCTTGAACACAGAAGGGCGTTTCTATTTACCCTCCACAAGAGTAGAGGCGCTCTATTCTCCCGAAGTATATGGTGAGTTGCCGGCAGCTGTTTTTGAGGTGCAGCAATGAGGAGGAAAGGGTTAGTCGGAGTACTGCTGCTTGTCGTTATTCTCATTGGCCTGCTTGCCTGGTGGTCAGGAACCGGATTCGAATTTGACGAGCCGGCTGTGGTGAAAGCTCGCTTCGGTTCCTCTGACTCCTTGCTCCTGGATCGCCGCGGGAAAATTCTTCATCAGCTGCGGACAAATGAACAGGTCAGGCGGCTCCAGTGGACAGAGCTGGAGGATATTTCTCCTGCTTTAATTGAACTGGCGGTCTACGCCGAAGATCATCGTTTTTTCAAACATGCTGGGATCGACTGGATTGCCGTGGCGGGCTCTGTCGTCCAAACGATTTCCGGCCGGCCGAGAGGCGCTAGCACGATTACGATGCAACTGGCATCGATACTGCACCCGGAGCTGCAATCTGGCGGAGAAAGAAGGTCACCGGCCAAGAAGCTGGAGCAGATGAGAGCTGCCATACAACTTGAACGACAATGGAGCAAGCAGAATATCCTTGAGGCCTATCTGAACCTGGTTTATTTCCGAGGTGAACTGCAGGGTGTGCGCTCAGCATCATGGGGCCTTTTCGGTAAAG
>DATGOF010000358.1:0-2569 GCA_035306285.1 Acidobacteriota bacterium
ACTGTCCTGGTTGGGCGTCGAAAAGACTTCCAGATTGCCAGAACCATTGAGTGCCAGCCAAGCCCATCCGGAGCCAAAGCGGTTGGCCGCTTCGTTGGAGAATTTCTCCTTGAAACTCTCAAAGCTGCCGAAAGTCGTTTCGATCGCGGAAGCCAGACTCCCGACCGGTTTTCCTCCCTTGCCCGGACCCATGATCTGCCAGAAGAGGCTGTGGTTGGCGTGGCCACCACCATTGTTCCTCACCGCGGTGCGGCTGGCTTCGGGAACGATTGCGCAGTTGTTTGCCAGCAACTCCTCCAGACTCTTACCCTGGAGCTCAGGATGAGATTCGATAGCAGCGTTGAGCTTGCTGACATAGGTGGCATGGTGTTTCCCATGGTGAATCTCCATCGTTCGAGCATCTATGTGAGGTTCGAGAGCGTTCGGCGGATAAGGTAAGTCAGGTAACGTAAAAGCCATATTGCTTCTCCTTTCAGAGTATGGTTAGTGTTGCTGAACGTGAACGCAAAGAATTGATTCCCGGCTCTCTACAGGACTACAGCACATACATGCCGCAGTGTGAGGCACACTTGTCATTATAGGAGCTTTGCCTCTGAATTTCATGGAATGTTGGGAAATCCTTCCGATCAGGCGAACATCTTCTGAAGGCGAGGACTCTCCTCCAAAACGATGGTTTCTTCCCGGTCTGGTCCGGTTGAAATGATAGAGATGTCGGTCTCTACCAGCTCCGAAAGGCGATCGAGATATCGGCGAGCCGCTTCCGGAAGGTCCCGGTAGTCTTTTATGGTGGAGGTATCCTCTTTCCAACCCGGATGCGATTCGTAAACTGGTTCAACTTCCGCCAAAACCTGGATGGTGGTGGGAAAATGCTCCAGAAGCTGTCCCCGGTAGCGGTAACCGGTGCAGATGAGAATTTCGTCCAGGTCATCGAGTACGTCCAGTTTCGTAATGACGAGAGTAGAAAGCCCGTTGATCTGAGCCGCGTAGCGGACCACTACTCCGTCGAACCACCCGCAGCGGCGGGGGCGACCTGTGGAGGCGCCATATTCCTGTCCACGGTCACGGATCTTCTCCCCAATTTCATTGTTGAGCTCGGTGGGGAAAGGGCCTTCTCCTACTCGCGTCGTATACGCCTTGCTAATGCCAATGACACCGCGGATCTCGCTGGGCGCCACTCCGGTTCCGATGCAGGCTCCTCCCGCAGTAGCATTCGATGAAGTCACGAAGGGATAGGTACCGTGGTCGACATCCAGCAAAGTCCCCTGAGCTCCCTCAAAAAGAACCCTCTTTCCTTCCCTGATGACCTGGTTGAGGTAATCGGATGTGTCAGCCACATAGGGACGAATGGTTGGGACGAGCGCTTGATAGCGATCCACTATCTCATCTGCATCCAGAGGTTTCCAACCATAAACACGTGTCAGAATTTGATTTTTGAAGGCAACATTGTCGCGAACACGTTGCGCGAAGACCTCCGGCATGAATAGCTCATCGAGGCGAATTCCGCGCCGGCCCATCTTGTCTTCATAACAGGGTCCGATTCCGCGGCTGGTCGTTCCGATCTTGTTTTTATCGAGACGTTTTTCTTCGGCCGCTTCCAGAGCAGTGTGATAGGGCATAATGAGGTGACAGCGATTGCTGATCAGGAGGCGGCCTTCAAGCTCGATCCCCTGTTCCTCCAAGAACTTGAATTCTTCGACCAGGGCAAACGGATCGAGAACAACTCCGTTTCCGATCACGCAGGCTTTCTCAGGGTGGAGAATTCCGGAGGGAATCAGATGAAGGACATACTTCTTTCCCTTCAATATGACGGTGTGGCCGGCGTTGTGACCGCCTTGATAGCGGGCCACCACATCGAACCTTTCCGTCACCAGGTCGACAATCTTCCCCTTGCCCTCATCTCCCCACTGTGTCCCTACAATAACGACGCTCATGATTAAGCTTTCTACTCCCGGTTTAGATTCTGGGAATCGGGAAGTCTTCCTTCAAGCACAAAAAAGGAGAAACGGCGTGCGGAAGTCATCCCCGCCGTTTCTCCTCAATCCCCTGAATCCGACTAATCCTCAATTCAATTGTTTATCGATCATGCGCGCAATGTTGTCTCTGGAAGTTGCGCCGACGATCTGATCTTTGACTTCCCCATCTTTAAAGAGAAGAAGGGTAGGAATCCCCTTGATGTTGTAGCGAGCTGAGATTTCAGCATTCTCGTCGACATTGAGCTTAACAACGCGCGCCCGACCTTGATAATCACTGGCAATCTGTTCGATGGTTGGAGCGAGCATTCTGCACGGGGCGCACCAAGCTGCCCAGAAATCAACCAGTACTGGCTCTTTCGACTCCAGTACTTCGCTCTGAAAGCTCTCGTCGGTTACTTCCTTAATCTGGTCACTCATCTAAAATCCTCCGTCGTTTTCCAAAGTAAGTCTAACAAATCAAGGCGACCACAAACCCGCGGCATTCTTTAAGCTTTCTAGTTTGAAAGCTTTCGCTGCTCTCGCCGGCAGACTTCAGAAGAAACTCTAAACAATTGCCCAATTTTCTTCGGCTTCAACAATCCGGTATTTTGGTGGCG
>DATGOF010000359.1:0-2743 GCA_035306285.1 Acidobacteriota bacterium
CCGGATACACCGGATAACGAGCATCCAGTGTACTCCACAAGTTAGCGCCCTCCTCCAATCGCCAATGCCACTGGCCTGTCAGGAGGGCAGCTCGGGAGGGGGTACAGGATGGTGAGGAGACGTACGCATGCTCAAATACGACGCCTTCACTCGCCAGCCGGTCAAAAGTCGGTGTCCGGACAACGGAATCACCGTAGAGACCGGCGTGCGGCCAGCTCCAATCGTCGGCAATTGCAAGAAGTATATTGGGCGGCTCAGTCGTTACTCGGCCCTCGATTTCTTCCGATACAGCACATCCGACTCCCGAAAGGATCAGAGTCAGCAGTAGCAGCAATCTTTTCAGGTCTTTCACGTGGATTCCCTCCTAGCGGCTCGTTGTGAATTCTGATGGTGCCAGAGCTATTCTTCAATCGCCATCAAATTGTCCGTTCAATAGACCGTCACGACTACAGTCCCATGGTTCAAGGTCTACCCGACCACGAACGCCTTCGACCCCGGCCTGAACAGTCGCTCAAGCAAGAATAGGATGCGCATCCTGAAAGGCCATGTTTAAATTCTGCGCATGGAACAAATCAAGCGAGTTGCCCTCGTCACCGGTGCCGCGAGCGGTATTGGCAAGGCCATCGCCGAACGGTTGAACTCGAATGGAGTACAGGTTGTGGGGGCGGATGTAGACGAAGCCATAGAGGAGCTAGCAAAAGAAGCTGGACTGTCAGGTGTCGTCTGTGACCTCTCCCAGCGAGAAGAGTGCCGGCGCTTGGCGGATGAAGTCATTTCTCGACACCAACGTATTGATATCCTGATTAATAACGCCGGTTTTCAGCACGTTGCTTCGATTGATTCTTTTCCTGAAGATACGTGGGATCAGATGCTGGCAGTCCTGCTCACAGCCCCATTTCTCCTCACGCGGTATCTCTGGCCGGCTATGAAAAAGCAGGGTTTTGGCCGCATTATCAATATCGGGTCGATTCACTCCCTGGTGGCATCACCATTTAAGTGCGGCTACGTGGCCGCTAAACACGGCTTGCTGGGATTGACACGCGTCGCAGCTCTGGAAGGCGGCGAGTCTGGAATTACCGTGAACGCAATCTGTCCTGCATACGTCCAGACTCCTCTGGTCGACCGTCAAATTGAAGACCAGTCGCGCGCCCTGGGTATTCCTCCGGAGCAGGTCATTTCCACCGTCATGCTGCAGCCGGCCGCCATCAAAAGGCTGATCCACCCTGACGAAATAGCCGGACTCGTCTCCTACCTCTGTTCCGATGCGGCGGGGTCGATTACAGGCGCTGCCTGGACGGTCGACCTCGGCTGGACCTCGAGGTAGTATGCTTCTTTCTCAAGTGAGGACGACCGCCGGACTGATCGCGAGATTCCGACCAAGTCAGACCCCATCCGCAAGAGTAAAGCCATCGACATAAAGTCAAAGAAACGAGCTCGAAGCGGGCCGGATGATATCCAGTTGGTTGGGTTTATACTTCCCACTCCCCATTATCGGCAATTAGCTGACCATTACCGATTTTCTCCCACGCAGAAAAGTGTTTATCCATAACACTTACAAGACCCTCCAGATCTGGCATAAAAAGTGCTAGTGAAAGCAAGTGGTGCTAACGCTACGCGCATGCAGGAAAACAGAATGTCTGAAATGATGAGACAGCGAAGGGCCTGTCACAATCGTCGCCAGGCTCCACGGTTTGACGTGGAGTTTAAGGCGGAAGCGTATCGCGCATCACTGCAGGAGGCCCGTACTGTTTTCGAAGTGACCGTTCAGGATCTCAGTGTACAGGGCGCTCGCCTTATCAGCAAGACTCGTATTCCTACTGGTGAAAGCCTGATCGTGATCATTAGCGGAGTTATGCAGTTTCGAGCAAAGGTGGCTCGCGTCAAGGAAAACCATATCACCTTCGAACTCGGAGTCCTGATGGAAGTCGATCGATCTGCTTCTCGAGAAAGACCGGAAACTGAGTCGGCGAATCCGATACCATTGAGACAGAGTAAAAAGATCAATCATCAGGCGTTCGAGAAGGACAAGCGCTTGAACAAGGTCCTGAGGTTTGTGGAAGACCATTACGACGAGCGCATCCCGCTTAAAGAAGCGGCCCGAGTGGCCGCCATGGAAGCCACCTACTTCTCTACATTCTTCCGGCAGAAGGTCGGCATAAACTATCTAGACTGGATCCATCATCTTCGAGTAGCCAAAGCAATTTCTCTCCTTGAAGACGAAAACCTTTCGATAACCGACGTTGCTTTTCAGGTCGGATTCAATGATTTGAGGACGTTCCAGCGAGTGTTCAAGAAGCACACTCTTGCCACGCCCAGTGCTTTAAGAAAGCAGCTGCTCACGGCGAGCTAGGCAATTTTCACCACGAAGACTCAGAAGACACAGAGGCTCTCATTTTCAGCCTCGTGATGGTCCAACCTCTTAGGGAGTGGGCGGATAATTTCAGGACCGGATGGCGCTCCTCTCACGCGGTCGTCACTGGCCTTCTGAGGCTATCGTGGGGAACCCAAACGGCGCAAATATTCATCCAGGAGGATTCGACTCCAGAGCAGGCCCAGCGCAGCCGTCTCCATGTCAGAGTCTGCTAAGGCGGGTCGGTTCATTGCCATGTTCCAGGCCTGAAGTGATGCCAGCAGCTCTTGCCACTCCTCACAAGACGCCGTCACTGCTTCGCTGGCTTTCAGGGCGCGATGGGGAGTGATCGGCACACCCAACTCAATGTCTTCAAAAAGCCTTACCAGTTCC
>DATGOF010000360.1:0-11045 GCA_035306285.1 Acidobacteriota bacterium
TGCGTTTCGTTTTGCCGTGGGTTCTCCTGTTCACTGCATTGACCTTTATTCATGCACAGAATCCAGACGCCCCGACCACTGACCCCGGCTCATTCCCGAACGTATTTTATGGCGAAATACCGCCTGAAGGTGACCACGCGCCGGTTTTGGTCTTCATCCACGGGTTGAGGGGCACAGCGTCCGACTGGTGGGTTGATAATGAAATGTACGCTCTCGCCTATCGTGAAGGCTATCGAACGGCCTTCGTGAGTATGAGCCCTGATAATTCCCGCAACGATGCTCCGATCCAAGACAATGCGGAAGTGCTGAAGACAGTTTTGCCGACCATCGCTGAGCGGTTCGGCGTCTCGAAGGTCTACTTTATCTGCCATTCCAAAGGGGGCCTGGATCTACAAGCGGCCATGATCGATCCAGTAATTGCAGGAATGGCTCAGGCCGTCTTTCACATTTCAACACCCAATCAGGGTTCGGAACTGGCTGACTGGGCCTTTGGGCCCGGCAGAGATGTAGCGGAAAGGTTAGGACTGCTGACGCCGGGAGTTGAAGCTCTCCAGACTAGCCGTGTACAACAGCTGCGCGCCCAGGTGGATCCAATCCTCAAAGAGCTGAACATCCCCTTCTACACGACGTATGGACGTACTTTTCGAGGACACCCGGTTACCCTTGTAACGGGAGCGATTCTCCTGCAACTAGCTCCCGGCACGAAGAACGACGGTTTCGTCACAAGTGAGAGCTCTTTGCTGCCGGTCGATTTCGGGATCAACATTGGCGAGGTTCATGGTCATCATTTTGAGGTCGATACCGGTGCCGTCTCGTTCGCCAAGATTAACGCTCATATCACCGGACTAGAACTCACGAGAAAGGAATTCACTCGGATCGCAGGCAATGGCTTCGGAGACCGTTTCAATACCTGGATGTGGTCAATGCAGTGGTTCAAAGGACGGCTCTACGTGGGGACTGGACGAGCGGTTCAGTGTGCAACATTCGCTACGGCAGCGGCTCAGAGTGGAATTCCGGCACTCTATCCACCGATTGTGGGAGACTGCACCGATGAGCCGGAGGATCTGCCACTGGCGGCCGAGATCTGGAGATACACTCCAGAGACGAAAACGTGGGACATGGTGTACAAGGCCCCGGAAACTATCCCGATTGCCTGGGATGAGAACGGCCAACCGACTAAATTCACCGCTCGCGACACCGGCTATCGCGGAATGGCAGTACACAGGGAGAGCAATGGGCAGGAAGCTCTTTACGTCGCCGCCACAACATCTTCTTCTATCTTTGATAATCTTCCACAATACCAGGGTCAGGGTTTTCCACCTCCCCGCATTTTACGATCGGTTGACGGAGAGAACTTTGCCCCAATTCCGCAGGAACCTGGCACTTATCTAGGTGACATTGTCCAGCTCTCTTCTCAAGAGAACAAGGTCCGCGGGTTTCGCTCTCTGGCATCTTATAAGGGCAAACTATTTGCGACGGCCTCAGATTTCCGGGGTCTCGGCATCATTATTGCTTCATCCCATCCAGAACTCGGCAATGATGCATGGGAGCAAGTGAGCCCCCCGGTTCAGGAATTCCCGGTTTGGACGTTGAAGGTCTTCAACGGCTACCTTTACTGCACCACCGGTGATCGTGTAAATCCAGTCGGCTACGGAGTTTATAAAACCGACGCAGAAGGAGCCGCGCCTTACACCTTCCAGCCGATCGTGACCCAGGGGGCTTACCAGAACGAGGATGTTCTCCGCAGTCCGGACGCATTGAGCATGGAGGAATTCCAGGGCAAACTGTACGTCGGCTCGGATCGCCCTACTGAAATGATTCGAATCAATACCGACGATACCTGGGAGCTGGTGGTTGGGAATCCCCGTGATACGCTCGATGGACCCAGGGCCCCGATTACCGGAATCGGACAGTTCTTCGGCAATTATTTCTCAGGGCACTTTTGGAGGATGAAATCGTACGACGACCATCTTTATATGGGTACCTGGGATTGGAGTCAGTCTCTGCGTGCAATCCTTGTCCTGGACTCTCTCTTTCGGCCACAGTACGGAACTGATGTTTTCAAGACACGGGATGGAAAATACTGGGATTTCGTAACCCGGTCAGGGTTCGGAAATCCGTTTAACTACGGAACCCGATCCTTCGAGGTAAGCCCGTGGGGTCTTTTCCTGGGGACAGCAAAACCGGAAGGCGGGGGTGAGATTCATCTCAACCAGTCGCATCTGGACTTCGATGGTGACGAAGACATCGACCAGGATGATGTGAATCTTCTAATGGCAAGGGTAGGAGAAGCGGCTAATGGACCGAACGACCCAATGGATATCGATCGGGACGGCCAGATTACCGTTTTCGATGCGAGCAAATTATCACTGGCCTGTACCAAGCCGAGCTGCGAGGTCATCACGCCTGAGCCACGACCTCCGGCACCGCAGCGCCTGGAAGCAGCCAGTTTTTTCGCAGTGGGAAACCACGTAGACCTTACCTGGGATCCAGTGCCCGGCGCAGTCAAATATCGGGTTTACAGATCTGAAGTCCGACCTCTTCTGGAACTCCTTCCTCCCAATCTAAAGATTACGATTCCAGATCTTGACCTCACTATAGAAATACCGGATGACTTCGTGTCCGGACGCTTCGATCCTTTCTGCGCGATTCCGGAGAATGAATCTAATCTCCTGTGTGTACTCAATACGTTGTTTCAGACTGTTGATTTAACCAGCGGCTTCCTCGGATTACCTCTTCGCTTTTATCCGGTTGCCACGACCACCGAAACCGCTTACTCGGAACCGGCTCCCACGGAACTCCAATCGCTTTACTACGTGGTCGCAATCGATTCTGATAGTAAATTTTCACTTCCTTCAAATCTCGTAGCCGGCCCGTCCTGGGCGGCACCTGAGACCTTCGACGCAAATCTCGCGCGACTGACAGCCCTTCAGAACCAATCCGCGAACCCGAGTTTAATTGCGGCGTTGATTGATGCTGTCAAAACGGCTCGTCGTAGTTTCCGGAATGGTAATTACCGGTCAGCCCAAACAATACTAAAGAATGCTATTGATTCATTACCGGTAGAAGGAGATGATACTCAAAAAGAAGCAGCAGATTTGCTAAAGGGACTTTCTCGAAGTATTCGATTGGTTCAAGCCGGTGTATACCACCGGAGTGTTCCTGATTGGAGTCCCTCTGAGCTCGCTTCCCGGATCACTAACTAGGCCGCACAAGAAGAATGTCGTCGTCGAGGTGCCTTATGAGTCAAGTACCTGCTCGCACAAATCGAGCTGTGGCCGGGGGAGCCGCAGTCCTCCTGTTCCTCCTAACTTCAACCGCACTTACCCAGGCTCAACCACCAACTCCCCTTCCCGTGGCGCCTGATTTCCATATTTTCTACGGCGCGCTTCCTGCTGGAGGGGAGACAGCACCCACTCTGGTTTTCATTCATGGATTGGGAGGGACTGCAGCCGACTGGTGGGTCAATAACGACATGTATACACTGGCCTTCGAAGCTGGTTACAAGACCGCCTTCATTAGCCTGAGTACTGATAACTCGAGAAACCAGGAATCGATAGAATCCAACGCAGAAGTTCTCAAAGATGCTCTGCCCAAAGTCGCCACTCGGCTGGGGCAGAATCTCATCTTGGTTTGTCACTCAAAAGGTGGCCTGGATGCTCAGGCCGCCCTCCTGGATCCGACTGTGGCTGAGCTGGTTCATTCCGTTTTTACGATTGCTTCGCCTAATCAGGGAACGGAGCTGGCGGACTGGGCTTTTGGTCCCGGTCGAGATCTGGCTGAAGTGCTGGGGCTACTCACGCCGGGAGTCGAATCCCTAAAAACCGACAATATCGCAACCTTTCGAGCCCAGGCCGATCCTTACTTCGAAACCGCAGGAATTCGCTTCTTCACAATGGCGGGGACGACTGCAGAGGGCAATCCCCTGACTGTGGCCACGGGAAAAATCATGGACCAGTTAGTGGGAGATGAGGTTCATGATGGAATGGTCGCACTTCCACGTACACTCCTTCCCTCTTCATATGCCACGGAATTGGGAAAACTCGATTCCAATCACTTTGCCTGCCGTAAAGGAGGCACCAGTTTCGGAAGAATTTTCTTTCAGATCGAAGCCTTTGAGGATCCATTCCAAGCTGAATTCCAGGCTCAAGTCGAAGACGGCTTCGGAGATCCCGACAACACCTGGGCTTGGTCAATGAAGTGGTTCCGGGACAAACTTTACGTCGGTACTGGCCGTGCATTTCAGTGCGTCAGTGCGGCAACTTCCGACGTACAGCAGGGGACCAATATCTACCCACCGATCAACTCGGACTGTCCACCTGATTTTAGAGACTTGTCTCTGGCTGCCGAGATCTGGCAGTTCGATCCTCAGACTGCTGAATGGTCTCGAGTCTTCAAGTCTCCTGAGGACATACCGATTGAGTTTGATGGAACTGGGAATCCGCTCAGGTGGACGGCACGCGAAATAGGGATTCGAGGAATGGAGATCTTTATCGAATCCGATGGTACCGAGGCTCTGTATGCATCAGGCGTTTCGGCCTCTTCCATTTTTGACAAAACTCCACCCTATGACAGCCAGGGCTTTCCGCCTCCCCGAATTCTTAGAACCGTGAATGGCGTTGACTGGGAGCCGATTCCTCACGAGCCCGGAACGTTTTTAGGTGAGATCGTTAATAATTCACCGGCTGAACTTCGGGTGCGGGGATACCGTTCACTCACTTCTTATAATGGAAAGCTCTACGCAACGGCCACTGACTTCAGAGGGGTGGGTTTCGTGATTTCCTCCTCCGACCCTGCCTCTGGGAACGACGCATGGCAGCAAGTGACTCCTTCCGCAGTTGACTTTCCAGTGCTTACTCTTGGTCAGTACAATGGCTTTCTTTACCTGCTGACCGGAGATCCGAACAAGCCAGGAGGTTACGGAGTTTACAAGACAGATGCCGTGGCCGGCCCGCCGCTCCAGTTGCAACCGGTGGTGACCGAGGGCGCTTTTCGTCCCCCCAACAGCCGCAGCCTGAGCGCCCTGAGCCTGACAGAGTTTCAAGGAAAGCTGTATGTTGGAACCAACCGTCCCACGGAACTCATTAGAATCGACCCGGACGATGTCTGGGAAGTGGTTGTAGGCGAGCCAAGATTTACGAATCAAGGGTACAAAGCACCGCTTTCGGGACTCGGCAACGGTTTCGGGAACTTCTTCAACGGTCATTTCTGGCGAATGGCGAGATTCGAAGAAAAGCTATACCTGGGAACCTGGGACTGGGGGGTCGGCTTCCGAAATTTGCCTGTTACGACCAACTCGCTTCCCCTGCTTCCCAATTTCGGGTTTGATTTTCTTCGAACAGACGATGGCATTCACTGGACCTTACTGAGCCGAAATGGCTTCGGCGATGCCATCAACTGGGGAGTTCGTACGCTCGAAGTCACACCATTGGGCCTCTTTATCGGGACCGCAAGACCAACCGGAGGAACCGAGATCTGGTTGAAGGAGTCTAATTCCGGCTTTTCAGAGTCTCGCCCTGAAAGACTCGATTCGGTGAGCCAGTTGTTAGTCGGCACACAGGTTATCCTCTCATGGGAAGCGGTTCCCGGTGCAACCGTGTATGAGATATATCGTTCAACGGTCGCCCCGGCCAAAGATTTTCTCTCTGAGCCTTCAAATAACCCTATTCTTAGTGGAATCGGGCTTTCCCCGGCTTTTGAAAAGATCGCCGAAACAACAGCGACCGATTTTCAGGAACCAGCCCCCACCGCCTTTCAATCTCTTTACTTTGTGCGGGCACGAGACACCAACGGAAACCTTTCACTCCCTTCGAACGTCGTTGGAGGACCTTCCAAAGCGGTACCGGTCTCTTTCCAAACACTCGGGCAAAAGATCGCATCGCTCCATGTACGAGGCTTCATCAGGACCTCAATAGTCCCGTTCGCATCGCTAATCGAGCAATCAAGGGCTTCGCTTGAGGCGGGGGACTACGAAGACTCACGACAGCTCCTGTTCGACCTTCAGTTGCAGATGGAGAGCCACCGTGGAGGCGCCATTGACGATTGGGCGATGGACGAAGTGAATGTTATGATAGGCAAACTCATCCGAAACATTGATCTTATCGAGAAAGGATTGATCCCCCTTAACCCGCTGCTTTAGGCAGGCCTCCGACTTTCTACAGACAATCGCTGCCTGGCCATGCTCCGTGGCTCAGTCGTCTCGAGTGATGTTTTTGCGCAGGTTGCGATCTTTCTGTAGCAGGCGGGCCTGGCAGGAGCCCCGCCCGCAGGTTGCCCTTTCGCCCGCGGTTGACTGAATACCGCTCTTCCGCCTATTCTTTGCTTTTCCAGCGGGAGTTGAATTGCAAGCGAACCTGATCTGCTATGTCTAAGTCTGTCCTCATCACCGGAGCCGGCACCGGTCTTGGACTGGAAACAGCCGTTTTTCTTGCCCGTAAGGGCTACAATGTGTATGCAACTGTTCCTTTCAGAGAACAATACCCTCAGGTGGAAGAACGTGCCAAGGAGCGAGGCTGTACCCTTCGAGTCCTCCACCTTGACGTGACCGACGATTCTTCGATTAGAAAAACGCTCGACACGATTCTGGATCAGGCGGGTTCAATCGATGTGGTCATCAATAATGCAGGGATAAGTCTCCGAGGCTATTTTGAAGACTGCCTTGATACGGAAATTCGCCAGGTTTTCGAGGTCAATGTTTTTGGAGCAATGAAAGTTACTCGGCGCGCTCTACCGTTCATGCGCCGGGCCGGAACCGGCCACCTTATCTATGTCAGCTCGATTGGAGGCTTGATCGGTTCCATGGCAAGGACCGCTTACTGCGCTAGTAAGTTTGCGATTGAGGGATTCGCTGAATCGCTCAGCCAGGAGGTCAATCCCTTCGGAATCCGCGTATCGATCGTGGAACCCGCCATCATCGCTACAGAAAGATGGACTATCAACCGGGGCATCGCTCGCAATGCGGGGAATCCTGAGAGCCCTTATTTTGAATGGTTCCAGAAAGAAGAGGAACTGGCGGATCGCCTGGTCCGATCGTCGCCCGCAAGGCCGATCCACGTCGCTGAAACGATCGGGGACTTGCTGGAGTCCAGGAATCCCCCCCTGAGACGAATAGTGGGAACCCGGGCAGCAATGGTGGCCCATCTCCGACGATACCTGCCAGGTGAGGCATTCGAGCGAATCTTTTTCTCACAAGCGGTGAAGCGAGTAACCGGAAAATGAGAGATCTCCAGCAGATGCTTTTGATCCCATATCATCGACCGGGGTTCTGATGGCTGAAGTAGTCCTGATAACAGGCGCCTCAATGGGATTCGGTCCGGCAACCAGCGTCTATCTGGCAAAGAAAGGCTTTAAGGTTTACGGAGGCGTTAGCAGTTCCAAAGAAGAGGAGCTGCTTCAGACGACAGCAGCTGCCCAGGGAGTGGAGGTGACCTGGATTCCCATGAACCTGGCGGACTCTGTCTCAATTGGACTGGCGGTGGATTCGATTGTGGCGAACGAACGACGCCTTGATGCACTCGTCAATAATGCCGGGCTTCTCCTGCGAGGCTTTTTCGAAGACCTGGACGAAGATGAGATTCAAAACTTATTCAATGTGAATCTCTTTGCGACAATGTCAGCCACCCGTGCCGTTCTGCCGGTAATGAGGGAAGCTGGAAAAGGCCGTATTATCGTGATTTCTTCGGTTGCCGGTCGTCTAGGCACTTCCACCGGAAGCATTTACAGTGCCACTCGATTCGCGCAGGAGGGATTCGCAGAATCGCTGTATCAAGAGGTTTTGCCCTTTGGCATTGAGGTTGTTCTGATCGAACCCGGAATCACCAATACGCCTACCTGGACAGTCGAACGTAGTGCCGGCCGCAGAGTGCGCAATTCGGACAGCCCCTACTTCAAATGGTACCTGGAATCTGAGCAACAATTTGGAAAAAGCCTGGAGCAAAGCCGCATTAAGCCGGTCGACATTGCGCAAGTTGTCCACCGTGCCATCGTGGCCAGACGACCTCGATTGCGTTATGTTGTGGGACGGAAAGCCCGTTTCGCCCTTTTCTTACGCCGGTACCTTCCAGGTGAAGCCTTTAATCGCATCTTCCTCCACGAAGTCTCCCGTCGACTCGGATCAATCGATTCAAACGAATGACACACACGAGAACAGAGATTGATCCCGATGTCGCCGAGAATTTCTCGAGCAAGAGTGTGCTCATCACCGGCTGCTCGACCGGAATCGGTCTCGAGGCGGCGGTGGCCCTGGCCGAAAGAGGTCATCGGGTTTATGCTTCGATGCGAAATTTGGACAAGCGACACCAGCTGGAGGAGGAAGTCCGAAGGAGGAATGTCTCTCTTCGCATCTTACGGATCGATATCACCCAACCGGCAACGATTCGTCAGGGAATCCGGCAAATCATCGACGAAACTGGCAGCATCTACGGGATCGTCAACAATGCGGGTCTTTTTCTGAGGGGTTTCTTCGAGGACCTATCTGAAGACGAGATTCGCGAATTGTTCGAAACCAACCTCTTCGGGACGATGGCAGTCATCAGGGAAGCGCTTCCATATATGAGGTCGGCAGGCCAGGGTCGAATCATCATCATCACTTCGGTCGCCGGCTATATCGGCGCTCCTGCAGGTTCCGCGTACAGTGCCAGCCGATTTGCTCAGGAGGGATTCGCAGAATCCCTGCACCAGGAGCTGATTCCTTTCGGTATTCACGTGACTACGGTTGCACCGGGTATAACAAGTACGCCGGACTGGACTCCAAACCGCTACGTTGCGCGTCGTGCGACTGCTTCAGAGAGCCCTTATTTTGCATGGTTTCAAAATGCCCAGGAGCTTTTTCACCAGACAATGGCCAACTCAAAGAATTCGCCGGCCGAAGTTGCAGAGATTCTTCATCGAGTTCTCACCGCCCGTCGCCCCCGCCTTCGCTATGTTCTAGGAAAACGAGCCCGCTGGGTCGTTCGCCTGCGCCGATACATCCCCGGTGAGCTCTTTACACGAGTCTATTTTCGAGAGGTGATGAAACGAATTACGGCAAAGAAATGAGGATCCCTTCAAAGAAGCGGGTTCGGACGCTTGTTCACACGAATTAGACAATGGCCTTCACTTTTTGGGTATTTGTGTGCATCCTAGAGCTTGGGGGAAATGCAATAACCTCTCTGCTTTTCAACACTTAAAATGATCGCGGACGTTGGGCATACCGATTGCTTAGCCACCATTTCGTTTGGCCTGAGGACAAATTGGGGAAGCACAGCCATCACGGTGAATTCCTCAACTTCGACCCGAGAGAGAAGGTCGCGAGAATGAATTGTGCCTAAAGCCATCGCGCAAGTGGAACGCCGTAAGTGGAATGCCAATTTTGGTGAGAGGAAGAGAAACATGACAACGAGGAAACTGATAATTTTATTCACGAGCCTGCTGCTCCTGCTCTCGGCGCCTGTGTTTGCAGACCCAATCGAGCTGGTGGTCGCCCCTTCGGATACCGAGATCATACTGGGCGACACGGTTTCGGTGGATGTGAACGTTTCAGGATTGGGTGACGGCGAAGCCCCGTCGTTGAGCTCCTACGATCTGATCCTCCAATTCGACTCCCTCATTCTCAGCTTCTTGAGCGTGGATTGGGGAACCGAACTTGGCCTTTTCAGTCTTCAGTTGGAAGAGTCGGTACCCGGCGGTCACTCCTTCGTGGAGATTTCGTTTGACTTTCCCGACGATTTGGATCTCTTGCAACCACCTGCTTTCACGCTCTTCACTGCCCATTTCTCGTCGATTGCTACGGGAGTTTCGCCTTTAGTGCTGGACACGATTGCCCTCGGAGACAGTCTGGGCAATTCGCTCGAATCCAATACGACCAATAGCAGTGTCACCGTTAAGAACCCTTCTTCCGTGGGTGTTCCGGAACCGGGGGTTTTGAGTCTGCTGACCGTAAGTGGAATCGGACTCATGATGTTTTCTCTGTACAGGCGCAAGCTGACGCAGGAATAATTCATTTCGATGGCATCCGCCGACGGGAGTGCGGTCAGTGTGCCATTCGTCAACTCCAATGCCTGCTTTTTCAAGTTGTTGTTAATGCTTTCACATAGAGGGGAGAGGCCGATGTCGCTTTTGAGTGTCCGCTTACTATCTAAACGAACTGGCGCGATTCTGAGTTTGCTTGTCCTGTTCGGTTTCGTTTTCACGGTCCCGATTTTCGCGCAAACGCCAACGCCGCCACACAATGAACCGGGATATCCGGATAACTTGTTCTTCGGCGAGGTTCCACCTGAAGGGAAAGCACCGGTCATTGTTTTCGTTCATGGTCTCCGGGGCGTCGCATCCGACTGGTTTGAGGATAACAACACTTACGCACTGGCATATGCGGCCGGATATAGAACCGCCTTCGTCAGCCTCAGTCCCGACAACACGCGTAACGACGCCAGTGTTGAGGACAATGCACAGGTTCTCAGAAGCCTTCTTCCCCAGGTAGCAAGCTTCTACGGCACCTCAGATCTTTATATTGTCGCCCACTCGAAAGGGGGCGTTGATGTCCAGGCGGCTTTGCTAGATCCCACTCTGACTGACCTCGATCCTACAGTAGCGGGGCTGGTACGCGCCCTCTTTATGATCGCAACCCCAAATCAAGGCACCGAACTGGCAGATTGGGCCTTCGGTGAGGGCCAGGAGATCGCCGACGAACTAGGGCTTCTTACCCCTGGAGTGGCTTCAATGCAAACAACGGAAATGGCCCTCTTCAGAGCACAGGCGGATCCTCTTCTCGAAGCTTCCGGAATCCGCTTTTTCACCATGGGGGGCTCCGTTTTTATCGGCCATCCCCTGACAGCTATCACCGGACCGATCCTGACGGCGCTTAGTGGTAGTTCTGAGAATGACGGAATGGTCACTGTCGAGAGCTCGCGTCTGCACCCCGAACTTGCCCAGGATCTTGGAAAAATACCGGCGAATCACTTTAGGAACGATCAAGGGCATCAGCATTTTGGCCGGATCCATTTCCATATTGCCGCCATGGAAAGCCCGATCGCTTCTAACTTCGAGCTGAACGTTCCGGATGGTTTCGG
>DATGOF010000361.1:0-2511 GCA_035306285.1 Acidobacteriota bacterium
TCAATCCGTTCCATGATTTCCAGAGATTCGGCGTCTTTGATCAATACCCCGAGCTGTGCACCACGGCCAATCCCAACCATCACCGACATGGGGGTAGCGAGTCCGAGTGCGCAGGGGCAGGCAATAATTAGTACAGCGACCGCATTGACTAGCGCGAAGACCATCGCCGGGTCAGGACCCCAGATCGACCACACGATAAAGGTAATCACGGCAACTACGACCACAGCTGGCACGAAATAGGCAGAAACCCGATCAGCCAATCGCTGGATTGGCGCCCTGCTCCGCTGGGCCTGGCTGACCATTCGAACTATTTGCGCGAGAACCGTGTCGCTTCCGACTTTCTCGGCCCTCATCAGGATCGAACCGGCCTGGTTGATGGTTGCCCCAATGACTTCGTCGCCTATCTTCTTCTCGACGGGGATCGGTTCACCCGTAATCATCGACTCGTCCACCGCAGTCTGTCCTTCGATCACCTTTCCGTCCAGCGGGATTTTCTCTCCAGGACGGACGCGGAGGATGTCCCCTACCGACACGTGCTCTAACGGAATATCTTCTTCAGTTCCGTCCTCTCGGACAATTCGGGCCGTCTTGGGAGACAGACCCAATAACCCTCGAATCGCACTGCTGGTGGACTTGCGGGCCCGCAGTTCCAGAACCTGACCGAGAAGAACCAGCGTAACGATTACAGCAGCAGCTTCGAAATAGACTGCCACGCTCCCGTCGCTAGCACGGAACGCCGGGGGAAAAAGTCTCGGAGCAGCGGTGGCAATTACGCTGTAAACCCACGCCACTCCGGTCCCCAGGGCAATCAACGTGAACATGTTCAGACTCGCGTTCTTAATCGATCGGTAGCCTCTGACGAAGAAAGGCCAACCACCCCACAAAACCACCGGTGTGGCCAGAAACAGTTCCAGCCAGTTTGCTGTCCGTGGTGAGAAAAACTCCCGCACTGGAAGGCCGACATGGTGGCCCATTGCCAGCATGACTACCGGAGCAGTCAGCAGGACCGAGATCCAGAAGCGCCGAGTCATATCCTTGAGTTCCGGATCTTCTTCTTCCTCAATAGTGACCGTTATCGGCTCGAGGGCCATTCCGCAGATCGGGCAATCGCCGGGCTCGCCCCGCACAATTTCGGGGTGCATGGGGCAGGTGTACTGTACGCGTGAGGTAAAAGAGACCGGCTCCTTCGGTTCCAGGCTCATCCCACAGGAGGGACAATCACCCGGCCCCTTTTGTTCCACCTCCGGATGCATCGGACAGGTATAAATGACGTCCTCTGGTGCGAACTTTGATTCCGGCACCCCGCCTGCGATCGCCACGACATGATCATGCTGATGATTCGCAGGCGTCTGCTTAAGCTCTTCATCCGCTCTCAAGTACCGTTCCGGATCTTCCTGGAACTTCCTCAGGCAAGATGGGCAGCAGAAATAATAGTCTTTTCCTTTGTACTCGATATGAAAGGATGTCTTGGCAGGATCGATCTCCATCCCGCACACCGGGTCTCGCGCTGTCGGAATTTTCTGGGACTGACTCGTGTTCGGATCCATATACCACCGTTGATCTTTTTTGATCAGACCTAGACCTTCTTCTTTAGTGAGTCTAGCACGGAAAGGGATAACCCCTAGCGGAATCATCACTTGCTTCCAAGAGCGGGTTCCATTTTGCTCGGCGCATTCATGCTGTTTGCGGGCCCGCGGCTAGACACGCCGGGTGGCATTGACTAGCCACTCCGATCAGCCGCGGCATGTGTTGCAGCGATTGTCGCCTTTAGTACCACGGCATTGAGCCTCGAAGTATTTCGATTTCCTCAGATTCTCTTTCATTTTCACGTCCAATCTTGATAGAAGAAGTTGGTAAGTTGGCCCATTTATTACAAGGAGGGACGTTGCCGTGAAAGTAAATCGTCGGACTTTCATTTCGTCGACCGCGGCCGCAGTCGGAACGACCCGGCTGACCACCGCTTCGCAACGCTCAGGAGCGAACGATCAAATTGGCGTTGCTTTGATTGGATGTGGTGGAATGGGGCGTGCCGATATCAGAGACTTCATGCGAGTTCCCGAAGTCCAGGTCCGGGCTGTCTGTGATGTCTGGGAGCATAATCTCGAGAGGGCTGCCAGGATGACCGAGGACCAACCTTCCGGGCGGGCTGCTGGTTTTACCGACTTTCGGCGAGTTCTCGAACTGAAGGAGATTGACGTCGTTGTCGTTGCCACTCCCGACCACTGGCATGCGCTGCCAACCATTATGGCCTGTGAGGCAGGTAAGGACGTCTACGTGGAAAAGCCTCTGTCCTTGACGGTTGAGGAAGGTCGTAAGATGGTCGAGGCGGCTCGCCGAAACCAGCGGGTTGTCCAGATGGGTACCCAGCAGCGGTCCGGTTTGCACTATCAAGAGGCAGTCAGGCTGATCCAGGATGGAGTGATCGGAAAGATCAGCCGGGTTTCAGCCTGGAATTACGAAAACGAAACTCCGGCTGGGATCGGCAATCCTCCTGACGGCAATCCTCCGTCT
>DATGOF010000362.1:0-5607 GCA_035306285.1 Acidobacteriota bacterium
ACTGAAACGAGTGACCAGCTTCTCGAGTTCGAGCGCCATTGAGCTGATATCAGAGCTGGACTCAATCGCCCTGAAGATCAGTGTTCGTTCCATCATTCTCCTGGCCAGCGTGGTATTCAATGGTGGAAGTCCCAGGCTTCGATCTTCGAATATCTTGCCGGCCTTTCCACCTGCTCCAAATGACAGAACGGGTCCAAACTGCGGATCAATCCAACTCTTTAAGGCCACTTCCAGTCTTTCTGTCGTGCCATTAGAAGCTGCCCTCACCTCTTTTCCAATACCGAGAATTCCATAAGCATCCAGAACCGCTCTCGTCTCAGAGGGCGAGAGGAGGGTCCGTCCCTGACTGCGGACATCTTCGATCACCTTTCTGGCCTTGCCTTTGGCGTCCGCCTCCTGCTCTGGAGGTGAAGGATAAGAAGGCGTTTCGTAGAGGGCAGACAGATTGCGGTTGTAACGCCACATGTAGTTAAAGACTCGCGCTGCCGTATCAGGATAGGCAAACGTCGGAATGTCGGCGCGATTGAGAATCGATTCTCCAGCGGCGACCTCCACTCCACCCATCCAGGAAGCGAGAAACGGTTTTCTGTAGTCTCGGACCAGCTCCTGCAGGCGCTCGGCGGTTTGAGTTGGTTGTGCCTGGCTCTGGGGAGTCAAGATCGTCAGGACCCCATCGACGTGCCTGTCCTTCTTGATGATCTCGAACGCAGTGCAGTAGTCCTGGGGCAACGACTGATTCAGGATAATTGGATTGCCGGCTTCCCAGCGGCTGTCCACGACCGACTTGAGGGCCTCGTTGGTTTCGGGTTCCAGATGAGCGAGTTGACCTCCACCCGTCAACAAAGCATCGGTGGCCAGTAAAGTCGGGCCTATGGCATTGCTTATAATGCACAGGCGTGGTCCTTTCGGTCTCGGCTGTTTTGCCAGCACCTCTGCCATGTAAAAGAGTTCAGCAATGCTATTGACCCGTAAAACTCCGCAGCGACGAAAAATAGCATTAAGAACCTCATCATCCTCCGGTTCTTGTCCAGTATGAAAGGATGTGGCGAACGCGGCGGCTTGACTGCGACCCGGTCGGATCAGAATCAAGGGCTTCCGGACTGCTATTTCTCGGGCGGCCGACAGGAAGGAACGCGCGTGGCCGATACTTTCCATATGAATGACGATACTTCGGGTGTGATGGTCATTTCCGACGTAAGAGATTAGATCCCCCCAATCGATGTCCACCAGTGATTCAATTGATACGAAGTAGCTGAACCCGACATTCTCCCTTAAGCTCCAATCGAGAATGGCAGACGAAAGCGCGCCGCTCTGACTGAGGAAAGCGAGATTTCCTGGCCGGGCCATGAGATTGGCGTCCCCGATATTCAGACCGGTCCTCGGTATCATCAAAGCTGTGCAGCCCGGACCGGCTATCCGCAACTGTTTCGTGCGAGTCATCTCACGGATGTGCTCCTCGACTTGACGTCCCATGGAGGCCGGTATCGGTGACAGAAGAGCGATAGCCTTTACGCCGGCCTTTTTGCAAGCGTCCAGATCATCGAGTAAGGCATCTGGTGGCCCTGCAATAATTGCCAGGTCGATTGAATCTGGTATTTCGGAGACATGCGGGTACGCCCGTACGCCAAACACATTTTTCAGGCTCCTGTGGATCGGGTAGACTGTTCCTCCGAACGGATTGGAGAGGAGGTTCCCGAGGACCCGGCGTCCCATGTTCTGTGGGTGCTCGCTCGCTCCCAGGACAGCGACCGTGGTGGGTGCAAAAAGAGAGGACAAATCTGGCTTCTCGAGGTCAAATTCGTTGCTGCCGTCGGGATAGGAAAGGTTTTTATTCATGTCAGGTCCTCATTCTCACGGATTCAGCAGGTTCCCCACTGGCCGTCTCGCTCTTGTATTTGTCATTATCGCCGTTGCCACTCTATCCTTTACCCTGCCTGCCCTGGCTCTTTATTTTTCTGGAGATGATCTCGCCAACCTCGGGTACTATCGGGAACGTCCTTTTCTCACGTTCGTGAGCAACCTCACTTTTTGGAGTTCGTTCAGGCGACCTCTAGGAGGAGCCCTCTACCTGATTCTGTACCAGGTCTTCGGGATGACGCCAGTGGTCTATTATCTGACTGGACTGCTGATCTTCTACCTTAATCTGGCGCTTCTTCTTTATTTCCTGTGGCGTTTGACGGGGGAATACTGGATTGCTGCAGTGGGTGGAGTAGTCGCCACGTTGCATCCGCAGCATCACAACATCTGGTACAACTTCGGGGCCGTTTACGAGCTTCTGGCGTGCGCCTTTATGCTGGCGAGCTTCATCTTCTACCTCTGGTTTCGGGAATCAGGTAGCTGGCGAAGATACTATCTTCCGGCCCTTGCCTGCTTTCTACTGGCTCTCAATTCCAAAGAGATGGCGGTGACTTTGCCCGTTCTGTTGTTTTGCTATGAGTTGATCTACAGGAACCTTTTCCAGTCCCGCCCATCGATCTCGCCTGCTATCCTGCCGATCTTTCCTTTCGCTCTCATTAGCGGTGTTTACACCATCGGGAAGGTGCTCGGAGAAGAAGCATTCTGGCGTGATAACCCCCTTTATCGCTTCTATTTCGATTTGACGATCTATCATAATCTTCATGCTTACCTGGACATTACGCTCTACAACTTATTCCATTTCAACGATGCAAAACTGGCCTGGACAATCGCAGGTACTCTCATACTGGCTCTTGCGTTGAAGAGCCGCCACCTTCTCTTCGGGTGGAGTTTCTTCTGGCTCTCCTTCATGCCGGTTCTCCCACTACCGAGAGTATGGGGGCTGTTCCTGTATATTCCGCTGATCGGATTCGCAATTTATGTTGGGGGGCTGGTATTTGAATTCATAAGTCGCGTTTCCGCTTTTCTCCCTCAACAAAAAAACCGGTGGGCAGTTTCAGCTGTCGGCTGGGTCGGGTTCGTCGTGATAACGGCCGGTCTGTACTTAAAAATTTCCCATGAGATTCCCATGGTATACGCTACTCACTACCTGAATCCCCGCCAGGAATGGGCACTTTTCGCACGCCATCTGGTCGAGCAGAAGCCTCAGGCTTCCAGTGAAAGCATGTTTCTGTTTGAGAACGACCCGGCCGAGCAGTGGTATTTGCACTTCATTGTTTGGCTCACATATGACAACTTCGACATTCGCGTCCTGCGAGCCCCTGACGACGTCGCTCGATTTCTCAAACTGCGGGATCTGTACCCCGATACGGTCATTCTCCGCTGGGACGGCACGGAATTGAAACGTCTGTCTGACCTTTCTCAACTGCAATCGTCCCCTCCTTGAACCGAGAAGGATCATTCGTTACGGATTTGTCTTTTTCGATGCCAGCTATTGACAATTAAGAAGATTTGGTTCAGATAGTACGGGGTCCTAGCGGGAGGGAAAACCATTTGACCCCACGCAAGATCCTCTTGGTAGAGGACGACCAACAGGTTCGCAGATTACTCCTCCGGGCTCTGATTCGGGAAGGTCACGAGGTCCTGGAAGCAGCTGACGGAGTTGAGGCGTTGAAGCTTCTGGAGCTCAACTATCCGTCACTCGATCTTCTAATCTCGGAAGTGACGCTGCCGGGTATCCCGGGTACCACCCTGGCGCGAGTGTTTTCAGAACTGAAGACGAGTTCCCGAGTGCTGTTTACGTCAGGCGACGGCGACCTGGAAGAGCTGGACTGCCAGCTGTCGGTTCTACCCAAGCCATTCACCTTAAGCGACTTTCTTAAAGAAGTCGCAAGCCTCCTTGAATCCTGCCCTGATGAACAGAGCTCGCGCCGCCTGGAGTAGATCGCGAGAAAGCAGTTCACTCCAGTGATGTCACCTATCGCACTTGATCGGGCACCTGGCAAGGTAAGATGGTTGAATCAAAGATCGAATTGGATTAAAGAGGGGCGATGATTTTCGATCGGCGTTCCCCGGTGGAAGGACAGGGCCCCGCCGGAAGCCGTGCCATGAAATTTGGCGCTCTGGTGATGCTCGCCCTTTTGTCGATCCTGCCGTCCTGCAAATCTTCAGACCCTTCCTCCGATTACTTTACGAAGTGGAAGTCTTATCTGGGTGATCCCACCTCTAGTCAGTATTCAGCACTCGATCAAATTAATTTGGACAACGTAGCCCAACTCGAGGTGGCCTGGACTTATCGCACCGGTGACGCCGATCCGGATAATCGCAGTCAGATCCAGTGTAACCCCATCATCATCGATGGCGTTCTCTTTGGAACATCGCCTCGATTGAAGATCTTCGCCCTGGATGCAGCGACCGGTAAAGAGATCTGGGTTTTTGATCCCTTTGCCAGTGACCCCTCAAACGCTCGCAATGCCGGCGTGAATCGCGGAGTTATGTACTGGGAGAATGGCTCAGATCGTCGCATCTTTTTCACGGCCGGCCCGTATCTTTTCGCCTTAAACGCAGATACGGGAACCATCATCCGTGAGTTCGGCCGGAGCGGTGTGGTCGATTTGCGAGAAAACTTGGATCGAGATGCTTCTGACCTGTACATTGCGGCCAGCAGTCCGGGCGTGATCTTCGAAGATCTGTTGATCATGGGTTCGCGCATGTCGGAGGGGGCTGGAGCGGCACCGGGACATATCAGGGCTTATGATGTAAGGAGCGGCGAACTTCGCTGGATTTTTCATACCATTCCTCATCCTGGAGAGTTCGGCTACGATACCTGGCCCGAGGACGCCTGGCAAAGAGTTGGAGCAGCGAACAACTGGAGCGGGATGAGCCTCGATGAAGAGCGAGGCATTGTCTTTGTACCGACCGGCTCTCCCGCGTTCGATTTCTGGGGAGGAGACAGGAAAGGGAAGAACCTTTTCGGGAATTCTATACTGGCCCTAAACGCACGTACCGGTGAGCGAATCTGGCACTTTCAAACGGTCCATCACGATCTTTGGGACAGAGATCTCCCTGCGCCCCCTAACCTGGTCACGGTTGTTCGCGATGGAGTGGAGATTGACGCAGTGGCGCAGATTACGAAATCCGGCCTCATCTTCCTTCTGAACCGAGAGACAGGAGAGCCTCTGTTCCCCGTGGAGGAACGACCGGTACCATCCTCCGATCTAGCGGGAGAGGAAACGTGGCCTACTCAACCATTTCCTCTTAAACCACCTCCCTTCGCCCGCTGGAAATTTGAAGAAGACGATATCACTGATATTACTCCCGAGGCCCATGAGTGGGCCCTCGAGCGATTTCGGAGAATCCGAAAGGGAGGGCAATTCATTCCTCCCAGTACGGAAGGTACGTTGATATTCCCGGGGTTTGACGGAGGCGGGGAATGGGGAGGAGCCGCCGTAGATCCGAACACCGGGATCCTCTATGTCAACAGCAATGAAATGCCCTGGATTCTCACGATGGTCGAAATTCCTTCTCAGGAGGAGGCGGATCTCGGCAAGCGCACCTATACCATGCATTGTGCCGTCTGCCACGGAATGGACCGGGAAGGGGATCCGCAGAACACGTATCCTTCTCTTCAAAATCTCCGGGGATCGCTGGAGCCTTCCGAAATTATGGAGATCATCGAAGGTGGAAAGGGTGTGATGCCTTCATTCGCCCACCTCTCAGGCGCGGAAAAGGAGGCACTGGTTGCCCACATCC
>DATGOF010000363.1:0-8505 GCA_035306285.1 Acidobacteriota bacterium
CGCGGCCAGAACGACACTGCTGAGCCGCTATGAGCAGTTCGAGTTGTTCGACAGAGCCTTTGATCTCTTCTGGAAAAAACCAGCACAAACAGAACCGCTCGAGCTCGGAGAGCTCCTGCAGAGAAGTCTGAAAAGGGTCGAACCTTTGGTTCCGGAGGCGGTCCAGCAGCAGCTTGCCGAACCCTCCCGCAAATCGAAGAAGGAACCTGAGATCATCCCTTTCCCAACCTATGACCCTGCTGAACGGCTGGCACAGAAAGACTTCGCCGACCTCACCGACACGGAACGACAGGAAGTCGAGGAACTGATCGAAAAAATGAACTGGGGAGTTGACCTCAAGCGGACACGGCGATTGAAGGCAGCGAAGCGAGGAAAAAGCCTCGATCTGAGAAGGATGCTGAGAGACAGCTTGCGTCAAGGCCAATTTCCGGGGCACCTTCGCTGGCGAACCCGCAAGCTCAAGAGAAGACCGCTGGTGGTGCTGTGCGATATCAGCGGATCGATGGAGGTTTACTCTCGCATTTTTCTTAAGTTTATCTATGTTCTCACTCGTAGACTGAGGCACTCGGAAGCATTCGTGTTCGGAACCCGGCTCACCAGGATTACGCACCAGGTCCGCGAGAGGAGCATCGATCGGGCTCTCCAGCAGGCCATGGCAGCCATCCATGACTGGGGAGGGGGCACTCGGATCGGTGAAGCTTTGAAGACCTTCAACTTCAACTGGACCCGACGAGTGCTCACACAGGGAGCTGTCGTCTTAATCATCAGTGACGGTTGGGACCGAGGAGATGTCGAGGCTCTGGGCCGGGAGATGGATCGACTGCAACGAAGCTGTCATCGATTGATCTGGCTCAATCCCCTGTTGGGCTCTCCCAGCTATGAGCCACTCTCTCGAGGCATCCAGGCCGCACTCCCTTATGTAGACGACTTTCTCCCCGTACATAACCTGAACAGCCTTCGCCGACTCGCGGTAATTCTGCAAAAGCTTCGCTGAACCGGCACAAGCACTTTTTTTGTGTTCCAGAAGTTGGCCGCTATTCGCGCGCCCAAAGTGAGCGTCCTCCCCGCTTTTTTACATCCATTGCGCTGCCTTCGAGATTGGGTCCGAACTGTTGCGACCTAAAATGATGGGCGGCAAAGGATTCAGTCACGTTAGAATAGGATCTATGCGCGAAATCCTGAGCGATCTTGAACGGTGGAAACAGCAGGGAAAAGGAGCAGCCATCGCCACCCTGGTGAAGGCTTACGGTTCATCTCCGAGGAGTCTGGGAGCCAAGATGGCGGTCTCATCTGCCGGAGATGTGGTTGGTTCGGTCAGCGGCGGCTGTGTTGAGGGAGCTGTCGTCGAGAAGGCTCGTGAAGTAATGGCGAGGGGAGAGCCGGCTTTACTGCATTTTGGAATCACTGACGAAAAGGCCTGGTCAGTCGGGTTGAGCTGTGGAGGCGAAATCGAAGTCTTCCTAGAACCGGTCCGGTGGAATGATTAATTCCGAGCTATTATCGCGCCTGAAGGAATCTCTGGTCGAAGAACACACGGTGGCGCTTATCACCTTTTTGGAGGGCCCCATAAGAGGAATGAAAGTTCTCGCCTGGCCCGACGGGAGTTTTTTTGGAGGCGCTTTGCGGCCGGACATCCAGGAACAAATCGAAGCTACCCTCAAGGACGTCTTCGGAGCCCTGAAGCCTCGCCGAACAACCATAGAGACAGGAGAAGAGAAACACGAGCTGTTCATCGAAGTGTATCCTCCCCCACCTCGCCTGATCATGGTGGGCGCCGTCCACATTGCAATTCCTCTGACTCGTTTCGCACGCGAGTTGGGCTTCCGAACCATCATCATTGATCCTCGCCCGGTCTTTGCAACCAGAGACCGTTTTGCGGAAGCGGATGAATTGATCATCGGATGGCCACAAGAGGTCCTGACCGAATCGAGCTTTAATGATTCGACATTCCTCGTGGTACTGAGCCATGATCCGAAGTTGGACAATCCAGCCCTCAAGCTGGCTTTGAACAGCAACTGCCGCTATATTGGGGCTCTGGGTTCACGAAAGACGCACAGCCGGCGAATAAAGGCACTCAAAGAAGAGGGGCTCACGGATGCACAGATAGCTCGCATCCATGCACCCATCGGGTTAGATCTGGGCGGGAGAAAGCCTGAGGACGTTGCTGTCTCGATCATTGCCGAGATCGTTGCAGTTCAGAACGGTAGGGTTATGCAACGGTCCGCTGTCTCGTGATTGGCACGTGCACAGGCATCCGGCGAAGATACTCAACCGGAGCAGGTTCCTTCCCCAATAGAAAGAGCACAAAGCTTAATTGGTCAGCTTCCGGGCAACTTTCTGACAATGCCGGTAGTGCAATGAATGCCCCCGTTGTTGAGCAACATGTGCTGGGCAGGGACCAGCACCAGCTCAATGGAATCGGGGAGTTGACGCCTCAGATCTTCCAGGATTCGGTCCTCTGATGCACCCAGTCCAAACACGGGAACAAAATACTTGTTATCAACGAGAAGCCCATTTACATACGAAATTCCGGGCCAGAATAGGTCACGCTCCGGACGAGATCCGAAGCGGGGCACCTCCACCACTTTAAAACCGAGCTCCCGCAGTGTCTCTTTCTTCTCTTCACGATGCTCCAGTATTTCAGAAGGAACTACGTGAAGCTGGCTCTCCATAATCGCCAGGTACGCCAACAACAATTGCTTTCGAGACCGTTCCTCCATGGCTGCTGTAGTCCAATCGCGGAATAGATCGCGATCGTTCTTCAGGAGCATTGCCTGCCCTTCCAGAGAGAAGCATTGCTGGGGTGATTCTGGACAGGTCCGCTGAATGTATTGGATGATTCGTGCTTCCAACTCCGGATTGATTCGCTGAGCCAGCGTCTCTGCCTCATCCCTAATCTGATCGATGATAGCCTGAAAGGCGTCAGTGTGATTCTGAAACCCCTCATCTAAAAGCTTTCGCAGGTCACGACCCGGTGTCGAATCTTGTACGGGAGGAAACTCGGCAAGGACCTTCTCGGCTGCATCTCGAATCACGTCTTCATTCCCCACCTCGGGTTGACTGACGAGTACGATTCCGGACTGCGGAATAAATGCAAAAAAGTAATCAACGTGGCCTTCAACACCACTGACATCGACTGCAAAATCCGCCCCGAACTCTCGGGTCAAGACGTAGGCATACTCGTCCTGGGTCAACTCCGATCCCCAGTAGGGCTTGGCACTGTTTCCGTACAGCATCGCGACTTTATCGGGGTCACGCGGAAGGCGGACAAACTGAAAATCTCCGCCTTCCCAGGAGAGTTGCGACGCAACGACTGAATCTCGCATGAGACCTTTCAGGGCCGGGCGGTAGAGCTCGCCATTTTCACTCACTCCCTGGAAGATACGGCGCGGGATCAACGCCATCCGCTCATTTCCACGATGTCCCACCTTTAGGTAGTCCTGGACCCAGGGGTTGGATCCTTCGAAATCGACTGGAATGATTTCAAAATGATGAATCGAATCTGGATAGTGGAACCGGAGTGCTTCCTGATATCGTTGCTCCTCATGGCCTCGACCAATGGCAAGATAGAAGGTGATGGGCCGCTCGATCTCGCGGGTCAAAATACGAGTGATGTCGAGTGTATCGCCGAGAGTCTTCTCCCGATGAGCGAGAAAGTGCAGCATACTGACGTTCATCACCAGTCCGTCTACTGGGAAGTCATCGGGATCGACTCGAAAGCCCGGCGCGCTGGGCCGATAGAAAATGTGGCATTGGGCCCCATCCATCTCACGCAAAAGTTCTGGATCAAACGGAAGCCCTTCTGCCTCAAAAAATGTCTTCAGGGCATCGCTTGAAGGGGCACACGCAAAATTCAATGCGCCAGGGGCGGCTGCGTCAGCAAATTCGCCTTCTGTCGTTACCGGGACGATCTCAACCGCCCCATCCTTCGAACGGGCGTCACGAGACCAGACCAACATCGAAAAGGATGCGACGATCACCAGCAGGAGGGTAAGAACTAGAATGGTGCTTGCAGCTTTCCGGTATGAATCACTAAAGAAAGTCATTTTTCTCGGAGAATCTCAGATGGATTTGCGGCCCCTGATCATATAAATTTCACAAGAATCAATACGGGAGGATCAGGATATTGTTTCAGAGTTCGAGAGTCCTACGGTCCTCTATCCTTAGGACTCCTGGTACATCTTAACTTATCGATGAACTCAACCAGCAGGAGTGTTCAGTGAAAAACAACCCTTCGAATCTAGTTAGAAGCTTACTCGCCTTCTTGTTTTGTCTTGTGTATTTGCCGGCAGCCGGTCTGGCAGCCGACTCAGAGTTTCTAGTCGGTTGGGCTCACGACAGCATCACTCCTGACCTGCCTGTCGCTCTAGCCGGACAGTTTCACACTCGCATCTCGGAGTACGTTCACGACCCCGTTACCGCGACCGCTATCGCTATTGAAACGAGACAGGACGGGAAAGTGGTCGACCAGGCCATCATGGTTTCCTGTGATCTGGTCGCCATCCGGGGTGGACTCCAGGAACGGTTGCGTGCAAATCTTCAAGACCGGCTTGACGGGTTTGACGTTCAGAAGCTGTTTCTAAATGCAACACACACTCACACGGGCCCGGTGCTTCAATCAGGAATTTATGAACTCCCGCAAGAAGGAGTCATGCAGCCCGACGACTATATGAATTTCCTTGTGGATCGGCTGGCGGAGATCGTCACCAAAGCATGGGAGCAGCGTAGCCCCTCCGGCATAAGCTGGGGATTGGGCCACGCAGTAGTAGGCCTTAACCGGAGAGCCGTCTACTATCCGGGTGAGGCCAGAATGTATGGCAATACGTCTCGCGACGATTTTTCCCACATCGAAGGGTATGAAGACCATTCAGTCAAACTGCTCTACTTCTGGGATACTGATAACCAACTTGTAGGAATTGCAATTAACATTGCCTGCCCTTCTCAGGAAGTGGAAGGAGAATCATATCTCTCGGCCGACTTCTGGCATGATGTCAGGGTCTTGCTGAAGAAAGCTTATTCAGAGGATCTCTTCATCTTCCCCATGACGGCGGCTTCCGGGGACCAATCGCCGCACCTCATGTTTCGAAAGAAGGCTGAAGAAGAACGACGGCGCCGCAAAGGAATCTCCCGGACCCAGGAAATTGCGGAACGAATTGTTCGGGCCGTGACTTCTGAAACAGACATCGCACGACAGTATATTGATTTCACTCCGGCCTTCCGCCACCTTGCAGAAACAGTGAAACTGCCTGTCCGGCGCGTGACGGATCAGGAGTATGCCCGAGCACGCGAGCTGGTCGAGCGCTACCAGGATCCATCCAGCACGGATCGCCAAAGACACCGGCAGGTACTTCGCCATTCGAGGGTCATGGAGCGGTACGAAAAGCAAGATCAGGAACCCTATTATCCTGTCGAAGTTCACGCGGTTCGGTTAGGTGACACGGTGATCCTCACCAACCCATTCGAGTTGTTCCTCGACTTTGGAATTCAAATGGAAGCGCGAAGTCCTGCCACGCTCACCTTCGTAGTGCAGCTGACGGGCAACTCCGGGGGCTATTTGCCGACTGCTCGGGCCGTCCAAGGACGTGGTTACGGCGCTGAGATCGAAAGCAACAACGTCGGACCCGAGGGGGGGAAAGTCCTCGTCGATCGTTCTGTTGCCCTGGCGGAATCCCTTTTTGAGGAGGAATAACGCGACTTATAGCTTTCAGGACGAAAAGCTGCGAAGGCTCTCGGCGAAAGCCGACAGCTGGTCCTCCGGCAAGGGCGACGTAGAATCGCCGGCATAATGATTTCGTACACGGCGGGCGAACTCGTCCTCGCCGGAGGCCAACTCTGACAATCCACCCCACCAAAGAATTTGGCCTGCCGGGTCCAGAACTTCGTTCAGCCGGATCAGGGCATCCGCTTTGTTGATCCGGCATTCGATTAAATCGTCTACTACCTGCTGCACGTTCTGCTGGCGCTCAGGATCGTCAAATCCGGTCAGGTTCGAAAGATTACTGCGCAGGAAACGCAGAACTTTCACCCAGCTTGCGAACCAAAGAAATCCATCCTCCACGTCCCTCTGCTGCGATCGGAAGTAGAAGCCCCATGGGGTCATCACTGGATCCGCTTTCCGAGCCTGCGCAATGGCATCATCTATCTTTGTAGAATCTAGTTTCACCTCGATCTTGTCCATCCTTTTATGATTCTTCTAGCCAACTCTTCTGTCAACTCGGTTGAGATTATGCTATGACGGAACGTGGCTTTCGTTTGAAGCTTGAGACGGACAGAATTGGACCGGAGAGGGGATCTTGAACTTTTCCAGAATCGTTCGGCGAACTCATATGTATCTGGGTCTCTTCTTCGGCCCCTGGATACTCATGTATGCCCTGAGCACGGTAGTAATGAACCACCGTGACTGGGTCTCCAGCTTCTATCCCGAAACGGTCCCCTTTGTGACAGAGTCAGAACTGACCCGGCGAATCTCCTTCCCGGAAGAGGCATCACCTGCTGAACAAGGTCGGCTGGTCCTGCAGGCCCTAAACATGGAAGGAGCCTTCTCGGCCAGGAGGACGGAAGAAGGCAAGTTGGTGATTCTGCGAAACCATCCAGTTCATCCCCGGCGAATCACCTACGAAACTGAAAGCGGTCACCTGCAGGTCGAGCAACAGCCTTTCGAGGCGCCACGCTTTCTAGAACGGATGCACCGGCGTCGAGGCTTTCAACAGGATTATTTGCTGGAAGATGTCTGGGCTCTTTCCGTTGACCTTGTCATCCTCACTATGGTTGTGTGGGCATTTTCTGGAGCATGGATGTGGTGGGAACTCAAAACAACGCGCCTGTGGGGAATTAGCTGCCTAGTTTTCGGGTTCGGTCTATTTGCCTTTTTCCTGCTCACTATCTGATATGGCAAACCGAAAAGTTCCACATTTGAAATTCAACCTGATCGTCCGCCGCACACATCTTTATCTGGGGATCTTCCTGTTGCCCTGGTTTCTGATGTATAGCATCAGCTCGCTCCCCTTCAGCCACCGATCTTATCTTGACGCCTACTATGACGACGGAACGCCGCTATGGGTCTCCCGATGGGAAGGAAACTACTATATCCCGCTCGACACAGAGACCGATCACCGGAAAATCGGCGCTCAAGTCATGCAGGAGTTTGACCTGGAAGGTTCCTTCGGGACCTATCAACCGGCGCCAGATCAGCTCGCGATTTACATCTATGACTTCTGGAACGCGACCCAGGTACGCTACTTTCATGACGAGAAACGGCTTGTGATTCAAGACAGGCGCTTTCGCTGGGATCACTTTCTAACGGGAATGCACGCCCGGGGCGGTTTCCAACAGGCCTCTTTTCTTGCAGATTTGTGGGCTGTTATTGTCGACATCGTATGCGTCGCAATGATGACCTGGGTCGCAAGCGGACTGTATATGTGGTGGCAACTCAAGAGCGTCCGGCGTAGCGGAGCTCTGGTCATATTGTCCGGAACTCTTTCCTTCGTTCTTTTCTTATTCTTGCTCTGACTCGGAGTAAATGGATGCGTGGTGTTCAGGTTCGTCCCCGGGACAGTGCGACCGTCCTGGGCTGCGAGCTTTTTGGACACCGCGCGAGAACGCCTGCCTAATAACTCGGGTCGATCGAACCTGCAGCAAGCTCAGGTACTCAGGGCATTACCAGATCTCACAAGGCGTAGGTTTCCTCATAGCGCTCTCACCGCTGATCCCGAAAGCCTCGAAAAATTCCGGGAAGTTGGCCAGTGTCCCGTTGACCCGGTAGCGGGCTGGAGGATGCGTATCAACCGTAACTCGCCTTCGAGCCTCTTCGGGACGAATGTTGCTGGCCCAAACATGGGCAAAAGATAAAAAGAAGATCTGGTCTTCCGTAAAGCCATCCTCGGAGGAAGCAGTTGGAAGATCGGAAGCGGCCCTGCGTTTCAGAGCGCGATAAGCCAGCTTGAGTCCTCCGAGATCGGCAATTGCCTCACCCGTCACGAGTGGCCCCTGAAGAGCCACTCCTTTTTCGATCTCGTATCCTGAAAACTGGTCCGAGATGCACGCTGCAGCTTGCTTGAAGCGCTTCAGATCCTGTTCTGTCCACCAGTTCTCGAGGTTACCGTCACCATTGTACTGGCTGCCTTTGTCGTCAAAACCATGGGTAATTTCATGCCCGATTACCATACCAATGGCCCCGTAGTTAGCGGCAGCAGGAGCGTTCGGGTCAAAGAAAGGTGGCTGTAAAATGCCGGCCGGAAAGACAATCTCATTTCTTGACGGATGATAGTAAGCATTGACCGTTTGAGGAGTCATTGCCCATTCATGTCGATCAACCGGCTTACCGATCTTCGCCATCTCGCGGTCGAACTCAAACTGGTTGGCCCGAATGATATTCAGGACATAGGGTCCCCTGTCGATATCGAGTTCCGAGTAATCTCGCCATTCGTCCGGGTATCCAATCTTCTCGACTATGCGGGAGAGCTTTTCGAGAGCTCGGCGCCGAGTTTCAGCACTCATCCAGGGTAG
>DATGOF010000364.1:0-6287 GCA_035306285.1 Acidobacteriota bacterium
GGTGCCCGCCGTAGGAGCGATCAGGGACAGCACCGTTTTTCTGGTGCGGGATGTGTGGAAAAGAGAGCAACGCCGAGGTGTTTCAGCGTTTGAGGTCCTTCACCTTGTCGAAATGACGAATGTCTTTGCCTTCCACCATGAAGACGACCATCTCTGCAATATTCGAGCTATGGTCACCGATCCGCTCTAAGAACTTGCTGATTGACATCAAGTGACTGCGGGCATTGATCACGGTCGAATCCTGGATCATCAAACGGATCAACTCATCGACCACTTTCTTGTGCAATTTGTCTACCAGGTCGTCCGATTCAATCACCTCGCGTGCCAGAGCGGCATCTCGATTGACAAACGCATCCAGCGCCCGCTCCAGCATTTTCTGAGCAGCTTCGGAAATCTTCGGAAAGTCAGCCGGCAACTCGACTTCCACATCATCCAGGATATGCAGACCATGCCGGGCGATGTTGGCTGCCATATCACCGATCCGCTCGATGTCCTTGACGATTTTAAGGGCTGTTGTGATGAACCGCAGGTCTCCGGCAACCGGTTGGTGAAGGGCGAGAAGAGAAAGACAATCTTCATCTATCTGGATCTCTGCAAGATCAATCTCTGGATCTCTCTTGATCACATTCTCCAGGAGCTCGCGATCGCGGAGCTGCAATCCGCGCATGGCGTCCCCGATATTGGTCTCGGCGCGAGCCGCCATTGCAAGAATCTTCTCCTTCAAATCTTTCAGTTCTTCATCAAATCGGCTGTCCATTGCCTATCCAAACTTTCCTGTCAGGTACTCTTCAGTTCGACTGTCCCGAGGTACCGTAAACATTTTTTCGGTTGCGCCAAACTCGACCAGCTCTCCCAGGTAAAGAAAAGCGGTATAGTCCGAGATTCTGGCGGCTTGCGAAATATTATGCGTCACCATGACGATACTAACAGTCTTCTTTAACTCTACAATTAACTCCTCAATCCGAACAGTGGCCTTCGGATCAAGGGCCGAACTCGGTTCGTCCAACAGGATCACCTCAGGATTCATAGCCAGCGCACGCGCGATACACAGACGCTGTTGCTGCCCGCCCGACAAGAAGGTCCCTTTACGGTGGAGGTGATCTTTCACTTCATCCCAGAGAGCAGCGTCCTTCAGGGAACGCTCGACAATTTCTTGTTTTTCCTCTCTGGAGAGACGGACCCCATTGAGCTTGTATCCCGCTATTACATTGTCGAAGATACTCATTGTCGGGAAAGGGTTCGGTCTCTGAAACACCATACCGACCCGGCGTCTGAGGACCATGGGATGGAGCCTATAGATGCTGTCCCGATTGAGCAAGATCTCGCCTTCGACTCTTGCGCCCTCTCCCAGTTCGTGCATCCGGTTAATGCAACGGATCATGGTCGTCTTGCCGCATCCGGAAGGGCCCATGATTGCGGTCACCTGGTTACGAGGGATGTCAAGATTGATCCCTTTGAGGACCTGGGTGTTTCCGTAATATGCGAAGAGGCTCTTTATCTCTAGAACCGGACTTTCCATCGTGTTGAGATCACCTTCGCCGTCAGGTTGAATATCAGTACCATCGCCACCAGAACCAGCGAAGCCGCCCAGGCTAGCGAATGCCAGTGCTGATAGGGACTGGTGGCATAATTGAATATTAACAGGGGAAGAGCATTCATGGGGCGAGTCGGATCAAGCACCATAAATGGACTTCCGAAAGCGGTGAACAGCAGCGGAGCCGTCTCCCCCGCGATCCGAGAGATTCCCAGCAGTATACCGGTTAAAATTCCGCTCAATCCAGCAGGGAGGATTACGCGCAGGATGGTCCGCCAGTAAGGGACGCCCAGGGCTAGAGCAGCTTCCTTCAAGCTTTCAGGAATCAGTTTGAGCGTCTCATCCGTAGCCCGCACAATAATCGGCAGCATCATCAACGCGAGAGCAACTCCACCGGAAAAGGCTGAAAAGGTGCCGGCGGGCCTAACCACCCAGAGATAAGCAATAATTCCCAACACAATCGACGGGATTGACTGCAAGATGTCCACGGCAACAGAAACCCAGTAGCTCAAGCGCTTGTAGCGGTTCTCCGAAAGGTAGATTCCCGCTGCAATACCCACAGGTACGGAAAGCACACAGGCCAGAACCACCAGGATCACGGTCCCTACGATTGCGTTCGATATCCCTCCTCCTTCAACACCGACCGGATTGGGAAGGCTCACCAAGAAACTCCAGTTAATATATGCGATTCCATTCCCGACGATGTGGTAAAGAATCAAAATCAAGGGAACAACCGATAGCAAGGCCAGCAGAGCCACAAACAGTGTGAAGATATGGTCCTTTACTGTTCGAATCCAAATTCGTTGCTCGTTCATTCCTTGCGCTCCACACCCGTCACGTGGACTATATACTTGCCAATTGCGTTCACAATCGCGGTCACCAGAAACAGAAGCAATCCGATCTCGATCAGACTCGACAAATAGATCTCGTCTGTGGCCTCGGTGAACTCATTAGCGATGACACTGGCCATTGTATTGGCAGGGCTGAAAATACTATCCGGGAGGGCGTTCTTATTTCCGATCACCATCGTCACAGCCATTGTTTCGCCAAGAGCGCGGCCGAGAGCCAGAAGTATCCCTCCCACGATACCGGAGCGGGCATAGGGGATAATGACCGTTCTGACAACCTCATAGCGAGTGGCACCGAGTGACAATGCTGCCTCTTTGAGATCACGAGGCACTAAAGCAATCACCTCAATAGCAATCGAGGCGGAATAGGGAATGATCATGATTGCCAGGATGATCGAGGCAGTCAGAACGCCCACTCCATAGGGGGAAACCCCCAAAGAGAGCTCCACATAGCGGATTGCCGGAACCAGAAAGAAAAGGCCCCAGAAACCATAGATAACGGAGGGAATACCCGCCAGCAACTCGATGGCGCTTCGCATCGTTTCTGCAAACCACCCCTCTCTGAAGAACTCTCCCAGGAGAATTGCAATTGCCAGTGAGAAGGGGAGCGACAATCCCAGGGAAAGGAAGGATGTCAGCAGGGTACCCACAAGGAAAGGGAAGCCTCCAAACTCGCCGGTGACCGGATTCCAGGTCGTGCTGGTCACAAACCCCAACCCGAATCGTTGCAGAGAGGGTAAAGAACCCCACAGTAGGGTGAGGAAGATGGCTACGACGATGACCACTACAACGCCTACGGCACCACCCAGAATGACTCTAAAAGCTTTTTCCTGTTTCACAGATTTTCGAGTACCTGGTAAAAGAGGATGCGGCCAGTAAGCTAACTCACAGAATCAGTTGCATTCCCCTAAGGATTCCGTTGTTGAACTCTGCCACCCAGCCACCGTCCCGCCACTCGAAACTACACTCTACTCGGCCGGCGCGCCACCGGTGTCTTCACACTAGAGTAGCTTTTGATCGCCGTATACAAGTTTGTCGAGGATTGCCTGCGCTTTCTCGACCGCCGCCTGCGGCAGGGGAGCATAATGGAGTGGTTCTGCATAACGCTGCCCGTCATGAATCACCCACTGAAACAAGTGCGCAAGTTGCTGCGCCTGTTCCAGCGTACGGTTGCCGTAGTTCAAATCCTGGTAAAAAATCAGCCAGGTAAAGCTGGAGATCGGATAGCCACCGGGAGCCGGAGTGTCAGTGATTGAGACTCGCGTGTCCTCAGGCATTTCAGTGTTGGCGGCCAGACTGACCGACTCAATATTAGGGGTAATGAACTCTCCGACTCGATTCTGAATTTGGGCGACCGGCATTTCGTTCTGCAGCGCATAGGTCAGCTCGACGTAGCCGAGCGCACCAGGTGTCTGCCTGACGAGACCTGCGACACCGGCGTTGCCTTTGGCTCCCAAACCGGTGGGCCAGCTCAGCGCCTTGCCAGAACCTACCGTCTCCTTCCATCTCGGACTCACTCTGGACAGATAGTCACTGAACACGAAGGTGGTGCCGCTGCCGTCAGAACGTTGGACGACACTAATGTTGAGATCTGGCAGGTCGATATTCGGGTTTAGATCCTTAAGCTTTGGATCATTCCAGTTCGTAATCTCTCCCAGGAAGATTTCTGCAATCACGTCTGGAGTCAATCTGAGCTGGTACACGTTCTCCAGAGAGTAAGTGACAACTACGGCACCCAGACAGGTGGGAAGATGGAGGACGGGTGCCGGCGCAGCCGCCAGTTCCGAATCCGTCATGAACGCATCGGTTGCTCCGAAGTCAACGGTTCGCTCAATCAACTGCCGAATTCCTCCACCTGAACCAATCGACTGATAATTGACCTGGACCTGAAACTGGTTCGAGTAGACATCGAACATCCTGGCATACAGGGGATATGGGAAGGTCGCTCCGGCTCCAAGAATTCCCGGTTGTCCACCTCCTGTACTGTCCACGCCGCCTCCACAAGCAGTCAGCAGCAATAGGAACAGAAGCGGTAGAATTCTCCCTACGGTCGCCCTTCGAAACTCATTCATAAGATGACCTCCATGACGTGGCGCTCGATTCACTCGAAAATTGCACCAGGGTTGCTCTGCCAATCATGACGACTCGAGTCTATCGTCCGCATGTAAAGAGAGAATAAAGAACCGGTGAAAACCTCAAAAATTCACCTGAAACCGCATTTGAAAGATGTCGGCATCGCCTACCGACTCGAGATCAGCGTGGACATAGTTCCACATGATTCGAAGGTTCGGGTGCAGGTACCAGTTCAGGCCGAGAGTGATATCCTCCTGGATGCCCCCGACAATCTCCTGATCATTGAGATCGAGTCTCGAGAAACGAATACTTGTCTCCCATGCACCCAGTCCTCCACTTCCGTTCATGAAATTGTTTCTGGGCTTGACAGTACCGAATGCCCCGGAAGAACGCTTGTAGCTTCTGTGTTCTCCGGTAAGAACAAAGCTTCCCTGCAGATAGAAGCCTTGAAAATCAGCGCCAGAGCCTGCAAGTCGGTCCACGCTGGCGCGTGACAGCTCGGACTGCAGGGAAAAAGAACCCAACTGGACCGCCCCTTCAACCCCCTGGAGTTGGTAGCTATCCGCTCCGATCAAACCGGTATCCAGAAAGGTGGGAGCCAGATGCGCCTCGGGACGTGTGCTGAAACGAACAACCTGATCGTCCACGCTTCTGTAGCTGGCCGAGAAGCCCAGGTGAAGGAGACGGCGGCCTTCATCGGCGTACCAGGGACTCCCGCTGATCCGACCGGTGAGCGAATAATTGTTGTCGCCGGTTCCGGTGCCAGTATCGTCGCTCTCTCGAAATACTCCTCCAGCCCAGTTCAGGGCATCCCCAGCACCAGAATTGTGCAGCATGATTCCTGTCTGTCTGGAGGGCGCGAGAGCATTCATCAGCGAGCGTTCCATAAAGGGAATGTCGTTCGAGCTGGTCAGTTCCTCAAGACCGAACGGCTCTTTGAACTGACCAATACGAACCCCTCCCAGTACCGGGATATCCTTGAATCCCAGATAGACATCCCGCGCTTCCGCTTCACCGCTCGAAAAATCGTATTGAATGCGAAATTCAGTATGCCGGTAAAGCTCACCACCGATGTGGATTCTTGCCCTGCGGAACTCGACTCCATCTTCCAAATTGCCGAACGGATCTTGAATGGCCTGGTCAGAACCCATAAATGCCCAATCATTATGGATGCGACCGCCGATCTCCAAACGGATCGTTCCATCTTCCGAGGCAATTACCACCTTGTCTGCCCAGCCAACCTTCAGGTCCTTGTCCGCCGCTAAAGTCACTGCAGAGAGACCGACCAGTAAAACCAGATTTACAACGCTTTTCATCAAATTTGTCCAGATCTATCTTTCTCAAGACTGAGACAGTCTACCGATTCAGGGCGACAAGTGTCAGGGTCTCAAGATTGAGGAAAGAACAGGGTACCTCGGCGGAATAGAGATACCCGCAGGGTGGCGGACACTCTCATATCCCTGAGTGCAGCGGCGTCTCCACCAGCTTGTACCCGATGCCACGGACCGTCGAGATAAGAGAGCGGGCATCCCCAAGCTTTTTACGAATGGAGCGAATATGAACATCCACATTGCGATCGATAATAACGGCTCTTCCTTCCGTAATTCTGTCCAGCAGCTGATCACGACTGAATACGCGCCCGGGACGTTCCGCCAGCGTCTCTAGAAGACGGAATTCCGCCAGAGTAAGCTCCACTGGAACTTTGTTGACTCGGACCTCATAGCGAGCAGGATCGATATGTATGGGACCGACCTGAATAGCGACGCCTCGCTGGGAGGCTTGTTTTTCTGGTACGCGGCGCAGGACCGCCCGCACCCTCGCAATTACTTCCC
>DATGOF010000365.1:0-2974 GCA_035306285.1 Acidobacteriota bacterium
CTTGTACGCTGCGTAAGGCTTACATAGTCCGGCCATGTCCTTGATGGCTAGAAAATGGGCCCCCATCTTCTCGAGCTCGCGAGCCATTCGGACGTAGTAGTGGAGGTTGTATTTGTCTCGGTCTGGGTCTAGGATATCGCCGGTGTAGCAAATCGCCGCTTCGCAGACCGCTCCCGTTTCCAAAACCGCATCGATCGCGACCTGCATGTTCCGGCTCCAGTTCAAGGAGTCGAAAACTCGAAAAACGTCAATTCCACACTCGCCCGCCTGACGAACGAATTCACGCACTACATTGTCGGGATAGTTGGTGTACCCGACTGCATTCGATGCTCGCAATAACATCTGAAAGAGGATATTCGGGATGGCTTCCCTGAGCCTTTCAAGCCGCTCCCACGGACATTCCCGCAGAAAACGCATGCAGGTGTCGAAAGTCGCACCGCCCCACATCTCGATCGAAAACAGCTCCGAATGATGATGAGCATAAACCCGAGCCACTCGCAACATGTCTCGGGTTCGCATCCGAGTGGCAAGCAACGACTGGTGGCCGTCACGAAAGGTAGTATCGGTCAGTAGTACGGGCCTTCTGCGTCGAACCCAGGCCGCGAGTTTTTCGGGCCCCATTCTCTTCAAGCGATCTCGCATGCCGTGTGGAACCGGTCTTTGAGAGTCGTAAACAGGTACTGGAGCCTCCCTGCGGACGGTAACCGGCGGCTTCTCTTTCACGAGGGGATTGCCATTCACCACGACTTCGCCAATGAACCGCAGCAGCCTCGTGGCTCGATCCTTGCGTCTTGGAAAATGGAAAAGCTCCGGAGTTTGATCGATAAAACGAGTGGTGCATTCTCCCTTCTGAAACTCGGGATAGGATATGAGATTGATCAGAAAGGGGATGTTCGTCTTCACTCCACGGACTCGGAATTCCTGCAGGCATCGCTCCATTCGGCTTACAGCATCCTGAAAGCGAAGTCCCCAGGCGGTCACCTTTACTAGGAGAGAATCATAGTAGGGAGTTACGTTGGCTCCGGAAAAGGCCGTTCCTGCATCCAATCGGATCCCTAGGCCGGCTGCCGATCGATAGTGGGAAATTCTGCCATAGTCAGGAATAAACGCATTCTCTGGATCCTCTGTCGTGACTCGGCATTGAAAGGCGTAGCCACGAACTTGAACCGCGTCCTGGTCGGCAATTCCAATACGAGGGTGATCAAGTGGGTATCCCTGGGCTACACGAATCTGGCTCTGGACAATATCGCGGCCGGTCACCATCTCGGTAACCGTGTGCTCGACCTGGATTCTGGGATTAACCTCAATGAAGTAGAATTGCTCGCTGTCCTGATCCAGAAGAAACTCCACGGTGCCGGCATTGTCAAACTTCGTTTCCCGTCCGATGGCGACTGCTGCCTGGCAGATCTGCCTTCGCAGTTTTCTGGATAAATTCAACGCCGGGGCAATTTCTATGATCTTCTGATGTCTGCGCTGCAGTGAACAATCTCGTTCGTAGAGATGGACCAGGTTGCCATGCTGATCTCCCAGAATCTGGACTTCGATATGCCGGGCTCGGGGAATAAATTTCTCGACAAAGACATCCTGACTGCCAAAGGCCGACATCGATTCTCGTTGTGCCTCTGCCAAACGAGTTTCCAGCTCCGATTCATCGCGGACGATTCTCATCCCTCGTCCCCCACCCCCGTGAGCCGCTTTCAGAATCACAGGATACTGCAACTGGCGGCATACCTCTCTCGCCTCTGACAGAGTGGTTACCGCAGTCGAACTCCCTGGAAGAACGGGAACTCCAGACCGAGCCGCAATCTCCCTTGCAGTCGTCTTGTCTCCAAGCCAGGTTAGGAGTGCAGGATTAGGTCCGATAAAGGTAATTCCAGCATCTGCGCACGCTTGCGCAAAGGCAGGATTCTCGGCGAGAAAACCATATCCAGGGTGAATAGCGTCGATCTTCTTTTCGAGCGCCAATCCGATGATTCCGTCGATGTCGAGATAGGCTTTTACCGGATCCAGCCCCCTTCCGATTAAATAGGATTCGTCTGCTTTGAAGCGGTGAAGTGCAAATCTGTCCTCTTCTGAGTAAATCGCAACCGTCCTGATCCCCAACTCGTGAGCGGCTCGAAAAACGCGGATCGCGATTTCACTACGATTCGCCGCAAGCAGACGTCGAAATCTCTTGAATTTCATGCACACTACCTTTTGTCACACGTTTCAATTTGATCAGACGGTCAAGCTCCGTGAAGTGCAAAGCCCCGATGCAAAGCTCTTAATGATACCAGAACACTTATGCCGACACAGCGCTCTGGGACTAGCCTTTTCGACGTACCCGCAGGGGGAATAGGGTACTCTGTGACTACGCCTAAACCGGTAACAATTTGACAGCTTTGCCCCACATCCGTATATTCGGATGAGTGGATAACAAAACGACTGATCGCCTTTTCCGGAGTCTTAGTGACTCCACGCGGCGTCAGATTTTGCGTCTTCTCGGAGAAGTACCGCTAACCGTTGGTGAAATCGTAGAAGTTACGGGTCTTCCCCAATCCACCGTAAGCCGGCAGCTGAAGATTCTTCGGGACACCGGTCTGTTGGTTGACTTCAAGGAAGGGCCAAGAGTGATTACGGGTCTTGCCGAGCCGAATGGGAATGGGGAGCTCCAGCTTTCAGACATGATCAATCAGTGGGTTCGCGGCCAGCCGCTGCCAAAGCTTCTCAGTGATCGCCTGGCTCGCGTTTTAGAAGGGCGCAAAGGTGAAGGGGACAAGTTTGAACGCCTCGCCTATCAATGGGATGAGTTACGCAGGCAATACTTTGGAAGCCAATTTCATCTCGAGGCGCTCTGCTCCCTTCTTCCTTCAGAATGGCACGTACTGGATGTAGGAACGGGAACCGGATACCTTCTTCCAGCCCTTTCTCGGATCTTTCAACACGTCACCGCGGTTGATCCTTCACCGGCGATGTTGCGTTTAGCACGCCAGCG
>DATGOF010000366.1:0-2100 GCA_035306285.1 Acidobacteriota bacterium
GGGCACGCCGCAACACAGGAGCGCCAGCCCCGACACCGGTTCTGGTCCAGCAACACAATGCCGTCTTCTCCTCGTTTGTAGAGGGCCCCGGAAGGACAGGACGCCACACAGGACGGGTTCAGACAGTGATTGCAGATACGAGGAAAGTAAAAAAAGACCAGATTCTCGATCTCGAAGAACTGCTGCTTCTGTTCTTCGGTAAGGCCCTCCATGTTGGGGTCATTCTCGGCATAAACCGGGGAGCCTCCGAGGTCATCGTCCCAGTTGGGGCCGGCTTCAATGTTGATGTACTCGCCGGTTACTTTAGAGACGGGTAGCGCGGTGGGCTGGTCAGCACCCTCCTTAGCTGTGAAGAGATGGTCAAAATCATACTCCCAAGGCTCGTAATAATCGTCCATTGTCGGCTGGTGGGGGTTGTGGAAAATGTTGAATACAATTCGCGCCTTTCCAGTCGAGCGCAAACGCAGTTTTCCATCGACAACTTCCCAACCGCCTTGATAGTGACTCTGATCCTCCCACTTGGTGGGGTAACCGGTACCGGGTTTGGTTTCAACGTTGTTCCACCACATGTACTCGGCGCCTTCCCGATCGGTCCAGATGTTCTTGCAGGCAATGCTGCAGGTATGGCAGCCGATACATTTGTCAAGGTGGAAGACCATGGAAATTTGAGAGCGGATATCCATAATATGCTTCCTGTTCTCAGGTTGGTCCGGGCCGATTCTTGGTGCCCTTCCGGAGGAGGGTCGGCTCGGCCTGGCCGGTGATCGTTCTATACGGTTCTCGACAACCTTTCGTCATCTCCGACTCCTCAATTCATGTTGTCCTACCACCGAAGAGAGGGGAGCTTGCGGACGAGAATATGAGTGTCGCGATTGGGTCCCGTCGGGCCCCAGTAATTAAAGTGAAATGTGAACTGACCGTACCCGCCGAGCATCAAATTCGGCTTGAGGCGGGTACGTGTCAGGCTGTTGTGCCCCCCGGCCCGTCGATTATTTCGCATCGGAGATTTGGGAACGGAGTAGGTACGTTCAGGGGAGTGATATTGAATACAGATGCCCCGTGGTATCCGGGCACTGACGCAGGCCCGGGTGACGACCACTCCGTTGTCGTTGTAAACTTCCACCCAGTCGTTATCCGCAATTCCCAGCTCTTCTGCATCGCGGTCGTTGATCCAGAAGGGTTCAACGCCTCGAGACAGAGTTGTCATCCTTTCGTTGTCCCCGTAGGTTGAGTGGATATGCCATTTACCGTGGGGCGTCAGATAGTTGAGAACTTTGCAATGAGTGTTGTCGTCGCTGAAAATCAGCTCTGCATACTGAGTGGGAATCGGCTTCGGCTTGTAAGTTGGTAAATGCTCCCCAAACTGGATGTAGCCGATATGATCCAGGTACAGGTGCTGCCGCCCGGTTAAAGTTCGCCAGGGAACCATTCTTTCTACGTTGTAGGTAAAGGGTGAGTAGGCCCGACCATTCTCTATCAAACCAGACCACATCGGGCTGTTCACAAAGCGTCTCGGCTGAGCGATTAAATCTTCGAAGGTGGCGCGAACGTTGCGGCTTTTTTCCGCCAGGTCGGCAAGCGGCAGCCCCACCCTCTTCTCCATATTCTTGTAACTTCGATAGGCCAGTTCCCCATTGGTCACCGTTGCCAGATAAAGGATCAAATTGCAGACTTCCTCGTCTTCCTTGAGCGAAGGATAGCGGCGGCCTTTCCATTCTTGGCACGGGTGGGTCTCGAGCATCTTGTCATAGAAGTCCTGAATATCGTAGTGAGTGCCGTGAGCTCCGAGTCCTCCGTTGCGAGCGCCAGGACCGAATGAAATAAATTGCCTGTAGAGATCAGCGTAGTTCCTCTCGATCAGTTGAAAATGGGGCATCGTCTTGCCTGGAATTGCCTCCACTTGTCCCGATATCCAATCGGCAATTACAGGCTGGGCAGTTTCGTCCGGAGAGTCGTGTGCCAGTGGTTTCATTACCACATCCAGCAAGGGATCTGGAAAATGACCTTCTGCCAACTCGGAGAACTTTCTGGCTATCTCTCTAAAGATTTGCCAGTCGCTCTTCGACTCCCAACAAGGGGGAACCGCCGCTGTCAAAGGAT
>DATGOF010000367.1:0-4278 GCA_035306285.1 Acidobacteriota bacterium
GAGCGTGAACCCTATAACGCCTCGGCTCACTACAATCTGGCAACCGCCCTGACCAGGGCCGGAAGAGCTGAAGAGGGTCGCCGCGAAATGGAGGAGTTCCGGCGTCTTCAGGATCTTTTTGGAAGCACCACAGTTGGTCTGCAATACCTGGAACAAGGGCGGTTTGCTGAGGCTATACCTCACATCCCGGACCGCTTCTTACCGGTCTCCGACTTCGCTCAACCCGCTCCCATCGAGGTACGCTTCAGGGAGGTTGCTGAGAATGTCGGCCTGAACTTTGTCCATTCCGGACCAGGAAAAGCTCCTCTGTCAGCTGAGTCACTGCAGGAGTTGGAAGAAAATATCGTTCCCTTCGTAGGATCCGGTGCGGCTTTTGCCGATTTTAACCGAGACGGTTGGCTCGATCTTTTTATGGCGGATGCCGTACCCGAGGCGAGTGGACGACTCTATCGCAACGACAAGGGGAATTTCATCGATGTAACCGAACAGTCTGGAGTGCAATTCGAAGGCCCTACCATGCAAGCCCTGTGGGGCGATTACGACAATGACGGCTATCCCGATCTCTATCTTCTCAACTACGGAAGAAATCGGCTTTACCACAATCTTCAAAATGGCAGTTTCGAAGATGTTACGGATCGGGCGGGTGTAGGAGGCGAGAATTCCTGGAGCATGACCGGGGCATTCGTGGACTATGACCATGATGGTGACCTCGACATCCTGATAGGTAACTTCAGCGAACCTTCTCGAATTGTCAGTTTTCCGGTCAAGATCCCCGATCAATTGCCGGGTGCTCCCAACGTTCTCTATCAGAATGACGGCAACGGATCCTTTACCGATACTTCCCAATCATCTGGCCTGGCAGCAGGTCAACGCAGGACGACCGCCCTCTTTCCGAGTGACTTCGACAACAGTCGCGATGTGGATTTCTATGTGGTACACGAAGGTACCGGCAATCAGCTTTTCAGCAACCGGCGAGATCGAACTTTCGAAGACATCGCATCAACTGCAGGACTGGTTGGGGGCGGCACAGGTATCGGTGGGGCAGTTGCAGATTTCAACCACGATGGCTGGATGGACCTGGCTCTTCCATCGCTACGGCCCAATAACAGCCTGATGGTAGAGAATCGGGGTAACAACAATTATCAGCGGGTTTCTCTCCTGGAAGATCTTAAGAGCCTGACGTCATCCGGCTTTCAAAGCATCCAGTTCTTGGACTACGACAATGACGGCGATCTCGATCTCTTGCTGATATCTTCAGTGATTTTTTCCGCGGCAGGGGAACAGCAGAACTTTTTCCTGCTCGAGAACCGAAACGGACGTTTTCACGACGTCTCAGAGAAAACAGGTTTAAGCCAGTATCGGGGCTTGCCCGTGCGCGGTGTAGCCGTGGTCGATTTCGACAATGATGGGGACCTGGATATTCTGGTCACTTTGAATGGAAAGAAACCTCTGCTCCTCGAAAATGACGGAGGCAACAAGAATAACTGGATTCAGGTGGCCGTCAGGGGAGTCAACAGCAATCACTCCGGAATTGGCGTTAAGGCTGAATTAAAGAGCGGACGCCTGTATCAGAAGGCGGAGTTGACGGGAGGACACGGCTTTTTGAGCCACGCTTCGCCGTTCCTTCATTTCGGACTGGGGCAGCACGACCGCGTTGATGTGATTCGGCTGCTCTGGCCCAACGGAGTCCTGCAGTCTGAAATAGACCACCCCGTTAATCAAAAAATCGAGATTGCAGAACTCGATCGCAAAGGAACGAGCTGTCCGATTCTCTATGTGTGGAATGGAGAGACATATGTTTTCCAGACCGACTTCCTGGGAGGAAGCGCCTACGGCAGCCTGCTAAAGCCTGGAGTTTATAATTATCCGGACACTGACGAGTACATAAAACTCAACCCTGACGATGTCGCCGATCAGGACGGTTTTGTATCCATCAGCATGAACAACCAGTTGGAAGAGGTCATTCTCTTCGACCAGGTCGAGCTGTTGGTGGTAGATCATCCCGAAGAAACAGCTGTCTTTCCCGATGAAAAGCTATTGCCCGGGCCTCCTTATCAGCCCTTCCGACTCTTCACAGTCTCTAATCTCCGTTCGCCGCGGTCGGCAGTCGACGATACCGGAGCTGATGTCCTGACTGAAATCCTCGAGATCGACCGCCATTATCCTGAGAATTTCGAGAAGCGTCCTTTCAAGGGCTATTCCAATCTTCATCACTTACAGCTCGATCTTGGTCCTGTTGGAGACCGTAGCTCGGTCCTTCTTCTGCATGCATGGATCGACTATGCCGACAGCAGCAGCAATCTAGCCGCCTCGCAAGCTGAAATAGATTTGATTCCTCCCTATTTGCAGGTTCGAGATAAAGAGGGAGAATGGGTTACTGTAATCGAGCGAATGGGCTTTCCGGCCGGACTTCCCAAAACAATGACGGTCGACCTTGACGGCGTATTCCTCTCTGATTCGAGGGAAATCCGAATCGTCACGAATATGAACATATACTGGGACCAGGTCCTTGTCGGCGATTGTTCTTTCTCGACTCCAAGCCGTGTCCTTCGACTCCCAGTAGCTCAAGCTGAGCTTGGCTTCAAAGGCTTCCCAATGCACTACAGCCCTGATGGCCGATCGCCAAAGATCTATGACTACGACCGAGCGTCGCCGACTGCCGAATGGAAAGTCCACGTTGGCGCGTATACCCGATACGGAGATGTCCGGCCTTTGTTAACAGAGAAAGATGATCTTTTTGTAGTGACTCGCTCCGGAGATGAAATTCGTATCTCCTTTGACGTCTCCGACCTTCCGCCTCTTCCAGAAGGATGGCGGCGAGACTACATCGTCTATGCTGATGGCTTCGGAAAAGATATGGATCCAAACTCGGCGGCGCCTCATTTCGTGGGCCCCCTTCCCTTTCACGGAATGCCATCCTTTCCATATTCTGAGGGTGAGAGTTACGTCTCCTCGCCTGAACGGAGAGAATACCTGGAAAAGTGGAATACCAGGATTGTCGAAGAAGCAGTGCCTTCCCTCGAGGAAGCTTTGAACGTCTTTTCGCTTGAAAAAGCCGCGAATTTGAAAAGGAGAACTACCGGCGAGTGAAAGGAATCGAAGGAAAGAGACTTCAATCTTATTCGAAACTTCAAGAGCTTGCCAGTATAATGCCCGGTCATGACGCCTCTAATTGCGATGGTTCTCTGCTTCGCCACCTATCTGGCCGGGTATCATCTTTATGCTCGATATCTGGCTCGCAAGGCTTTCAAGCTGGACCCGAACGCTTCAACACCGGCACATGACCTGTACGACGGAATCGACTACGTTCCCACCAACCGATACGTCTTGTTCGGCCACCACTATGCATCAATAGCGGGCCTTTCCCCAATGCTGGGTCCGGCCATCGCAGTGATCTGGGGCTGGGTTCCCGCCATGCTGTGGGTGGTCCTCGGGACACTGTTTATCGGAGCCGTCCACGACTTCGGCGCACTGGTGCTCTCAATGCGTTCCCGCGGAATGTCGGTTGGCAAGGTGGCGGAAGATATTATCGGCAAGAGAGCGAAATCGCTCTTCCATATCCTGATCTTCTTTCTGGTTGCTCTTGCGATGGGCGTCTTTGTTCAGGTCTGTTCGACGCTCTTTACCACTGCCTACCACCCCGAAGCAATATATCCGACAGTGACGATCCTGCTCCTCGCTATTATAGTCGGCTGGGCGGTATACAAGCGCAGTGTCTCGATCGCAAAGGTCACGCTGATTGCTTTCTTTATCATGCTTTTCAGTGTCTGGCTGAGCCTGAGACTCCCAGTCTTGATCCTGGACACATCGAGCTGGAGCGTGCTGCTTCTTCTATATGCGCTGGTTGCTTCGGTTATTCCAGTTTGGCTTCTGCTCCAGCCGCGCGACTACATCAATTCACTGCTGCTCTACCTCGGGCTGCTAGGGATCTTCCTGGGAGTGATTGTGCTACAACCGGAGTTTGCAGCTCCCGCACTTCAAACCAATCCCGAAGGCGCACCTCCGATGTTCCCTTTCGTTTTTATTGTGATAGCGTGTGGTGCTATTTCTGGTTTTCACGGACTGGTTTCGTCGGGGACGACATCCAAACAGATCAATCGTGAGACCGACGCCACTTTTATTGGGTACGGAGGGATGATCGGAGAGTCGCTGCTGGGCCTTGCTTCCGTTCTCGCCTGCACAGCCGGATTTCTGACCCGAGACTTGTGGATGGAGCATTATCAATCCTGGGACGTCGCAGCGGGCCTCGGACCCAATATGAAGGCCTTCATTGACGGT
>DATGOF010000368.1:0-5504 GCA_035306285.1 Acidobacteriota bacterium
TGTTAGAATCTCCGTCAAAACCAGGGTCTACTATCAGGGGAGAACTTTTGAAATGACTGCAGCAAGAGAAATCCATACATCCTGCCGGCAAAAGAGTCGTTCGGAAAAGAGCCGCAACAGCAAGACCAACCGTCACAACCCAAGAAGGCAGTTTTACCGGCTTATGACCACGCTACTGGTCTTGATCCTGGCCGGGGGAACAGTCGCCGCAGAAGTCATTCGTCTGGAAATCACGGATCGCCGGCCTTTTGCAGAGAATTATCGGTTCGGACACACCGGCAGCTATGAGATCGTCAGCGGCCGAATCCACGGGGCGGTTGATCCCCGCAACTCGGCCAACGGGACAATTACCGATCTTGACCTGGCACCGGTCAATTCATCTGGACAGGTCGAGTACTGGGTAGACTTCTTCCTTCTCAAGCCTATCGAACCAACGCGGGGCAATCGACGACTGCTTTACGATGTCCATAATCGTGGCAATAAGCTCGCCCTCTGGACCTTTAACGAAGCGGAAATCTCAAACCAGCCGTCTAGTTTGAAACATGCCGGTAACGGCTTTCTTTTTAAAGAAGGGTATTCCATTCTTTGGACCGGCTGGGATGGGGACCTTATTGACGACGGAACCGGTCGTCTTATGGCGGGACTGCCCGTAGCAAAGAACCCGGATGGAAGCCCGGTGACAGGTCGCACCCATGTCGAGATCACCGTAAATGAGCCGGTCCAGAGCCAACCCTTTTTCTGGAGCCCGTGGGGTGTATCAGCGGCCTATCCTCCCGTTGACCTTGATGAACCGGAGGCCGTTCTGACGATGCGCGCCAAACCAGGTGATCCATCCATCGAGGTTCCCCGAAACGACTGGGCATTCGCTCGGTGGGAGAATGGCAAAGTGGTGCCTGACCCTGCATCTCTCTACGTGAAGGAAGGATTGCGTCCTGGGTGGCTCTACGACCTGGTTTACACTGCTCGCGATCCTCGTATCTCGGGGCTAGGATTAGCAGCAATCCGAGACGCTGTCTCCTTTTTTCGTTATGAGCAGCGAGACGAGGCAGGGACGCCGAATCCCCTGGCGGGTGAGCTTGATTTTGCTTATGCCTTCGGCATTTCACAATCCGGAAGGCTGATCAATCACTTTCTCTATGACGGCTTCAATGTTGACGAGGCTTCCCGCCCCGTCTTTGACGGTACGATCATTCACGTCGCGGGCGCCGGAAAAGGATTGTTCAACCGACGCTTTGGGATGGCGACCGTCTACAGCAACGCCCGCCAGGCTCATCTGGCACCCGTCGACACCTTCCCTTTTGCGAGCGTCGCCCAGCAAGATCCCGTCACCGGAAAAAAGGGAGACCTCCTGACCCGTCTCCGTGAGGCTTCAGCCGTTCCGAAGATCGTTTATGTCCAGACGTCAACCGAATACTGGTCACGAGGAGCTTCTCTCCTCCACACCGATGTCGATGGCAAACGCGACATCGCAGTCGACCCCTCAGTACGAATCTACCTGGTTGCAGGAGCTCAGCACCTGGGTGCTACGCCGCCTGACCCCGGAATTTGCCAGCAGCCTCGCAATATCCTCAATGATCGACCGCCTATCCTTCGAGCTCTCCTGGTGGCGCTCGACGAATGGGTGGGAGCGGGAAAAGAGCCTCCTCCCAGCCGATATCCTCGAATTAATGACGGCACCCTTGTCGATCTGGAAACCTTTCGACGTCAGTTCCCAAAGATTCCCGGCGTGGGACTTCCTACAAGCTATTATCAACCCCTGAGACTGGATCCGGGTTCTCGTTGGGAAACCGCCGGGATCGCTGATCATGTGCCTTCTAAAGCCGGGTCGCCTTATCGAACCCTCGTTCCGGCTGTAGATCGCGACGGGAATGAACGAGCCGGGATTCGCCTGCCCGAGGTGGCCGTTCCAGTGGCTACCTTCACTGGATGGAATCTGCGGGCCGATAAGTTTGGCGCCGGTGGGGAGCTCTGTCCCCTGGAAGGCTCCTGGTTGGAATTTGCCCGCACGGCTGAAGAGCGCCGGCGCAACAATGATCCTCGACCGGCCATTCTGGAACGCTATCCTTCGCGACAACATTATCTCGAGGAGCTTACAGACGTCGTTATCGAGTTGTGGAAAGATGGATATCTCCTGGCTGAGGATGCTCTTCGCTACATTGACCAGGCAGCTGGGCTGCGCCTCTGGAACGGAGCCAGCCATCGCGAGAGAGGGAGATAGTAGTAGTCAGACGAGAGGCACGACTTGGCTTGCCATCATCTGGTCGACCCGTCCCCCCGGTCGATTAGTTTCGGCACCGGAACCGTACATTTATGTGCAGAGTTTCACCGAGGCAGGGCGTTGAGAATCTGTTCACCCTACATGCCAACCAGATTCAGCTCCAGCTTTTCATAACCCTGTTCGACGGCCCAGATGTCAAGCGCCAGTGAAGCGATGTCGTCCACCAGGGGCACTGCCTTGCCGTCAATCGTCTGGTCGATGGTCTTCAGGTACCGTTTGCAGCTTTCACACAAATCGAGGCGGATGTGCGGAAAGCCAGGGCTCCGAACATATCCGAGCCTGGCGTATCTCTCCTCCCCGCAGGATGTACAGCACACTCGCTTGAAACGCCACTCCGTGAAGCAGAGAGAGCAAACGAGCAGGCGACGGGCACCAGCGCCTTCCGTCTGGAGAAGACTCACCTGGGGACGTCGACCGCAGGAGGGACAAAAAGCACAGCCCTCCTGCACCGACCAGGGACGGTTGATCGTACCGGCGGAAATCTGGCTGCTTAGCACTTGAAGCCTGGCATAAGGTTGAAGAAAAGCCTTCGGAAAAAATAGACCTTCGACATCGCCTGGCAGCTGGTCGAGGTGGCCCTTCCAAAATTGCCGGAGCGTGTTTGCCCATCCGGAAGGTGGCTGGTCGAGTAGCTGCTCCGCCGCAACCTGCAGTTCTCCCGATCTGGTTTTCTTCACAAATTGAAGAAACTCGGGGAAGAGCTCCAGAAGGCTGGGGAGGTCTTCCTCCCACCCACTACTGAGTGCTTTCTGTTCCAGGCAGGAGTACAGATGCTGCTGATACTCAATAATCTGTTCATAGAAACGTAGAACGGTTCGGGCGGAAGGAACCTTTGACAGAAGAGAAGTGATCCGATCACCCGGATTCTGATTATTGTGTGCTGTCGCTTGTGAGTTCGACGTGAACATCCTGTCGGCCCTCAACACTTCGCCTCAACAAGTTCAGATCAAGGGTCACCTAGAGCACCGTATTGATACACCCGAGCCTCAAACCCACCCGCGAGCTCACCATCAGCGTCATTCGCTGACTTTCTCTGACTCTACTTTTCGATACCAGCGTGGATGGTGAAACCGCGCCCAGGCCGCGCTGACGGTACCGGTGATCATGGCGGAGAGACTTCCTCGTACAACCGCTGTTCCCATATAAATATGGACGATAAAGGCGCCGATAGCAGCAAGAGCGGCGATCTCATGAACCAGAATGCTGACCAGACGAGACCACTGTGGGAAATGATGAGGAAACCAGAGCGGAATCCCCGACGCGACGAGTAGGACACCCGTCACGCCCTGGACCCAGAAGAGACCCTTCTGACCTGCATTGAATCGCCCGGCGTCGGGAAGGTCGCCCTCGTGGTGGCGAATATATTGTCCCACTCGCTTGATCCAATCGACGTCCTCGCGGTCGATCTTCATGTCCCTGAGCCACGTAGCAAACATCCAGATCAACGCTATAAAAAATAGGAGACCGACAATGGGGTGCCAGCGCACGATTGTCGTACCGCCACCCAACAAATAGGCGAGCCAGTAGAGATGAGGGCTGAACAGAGCCAAGCCGCTCAACATCACGTACACGAAAGTTAGTCCTACGATCCAATGCATGATTCGCTCAGCGAAACTAAAGCGCTGGATTCTCTCCTCACGACTCATCGACGGGCTCCGCTCGTTCACGCTGCGAAAGCTCATTGATTTCTACATCCTTGCGACCAAAACGAAGGTAATGGGTAAAAGCTGCCAGAACTCCTCCGGCCATCAGCAGGCCCCCCAGCCATTTCAGAGGCTGTTTCCAGAGAAGCACAGCAAGGGAGATCGCCGGGTCACGCGGAAGGCCGTATTCCTCCGGCTGCTCCCCATTCGGGAGAACATAAAATACCTGCGCCCCACCGACTCCTTCTGGATCATAGATAGCTGCACTTTCGTATCCATCCATTTTCAACTCGTTTACACGCGTGGTGGCAATCCGAACTAGCTGTTCTTTGGTACCGAAATGCAGGCAATTGGTGGGACAGGCCTTGATGCAAGCCGGCTCCAATCCAGCTGAAACGCGGTCCGAGCAAAGAGTGCACTTGTACACCTTCCCGGTAGAAGGACTCAGACGAGGCACATCGAACGGACACCCCGTGATACAGAAACCACATCCGATACAATTCTCATATACAAAACCGACAATGCCGTTCTTCAGCTGAACGATGGCGCCGGGGGCAGGACAAGCTCTCAGGCAGCCAGGATCTACACAGTGCATGCACTGGTATTTGGTCATATTCCAGAAGAACCGGCTGTCCCGCTCGACCTCGTTGAACTTGATCACTTGCCAGAAGTTGGGTTCCAGATCGGGAAGGGTCTGATAGCTACCGAAGGAAGGACGGGTTTCGGCTGGCGGCAAGTCGTTCCACTCCTGGCAGGCCACTTCGCAGGCCTTGCAGCCGATGCACGAGGAAACATCGATCAGCTTGGCAACTGTCTCTGAAGGGCTGATTACGCCCGCAGCGGGCGAAAGAGACGCTGACCTGGCCCTGACGTTTCTCTCGTCCATGACTTGCTCTTAGACCTTCTCCAGCCGAACCAGAAAACCTTTGTATTCAGGAGCAAACGAGTTAGGGTCAACGACGCTGGGGGTCACCAGATTGGCCAGCGCTCCCGCCTGCTTGCCCCGTCCGATAAATCCCCAGTGAATTGGAAAGCCGATCTGAAACACCTTCTGGCCACCCACCATCATGCTCCTGATCCGACGAGTCACCATCGCCTTTCCCTGAACCTCTCCACGAGCCGAAATCACACGCACCAGGTCACCGTTCTTGAGTCTCTTCTCTTCCGCTAGCTCTTCGGGAATCTCAATGAAAAACTCAGACTGCAACTGCACATTGTAGGGATTGTTTTTCGTCCAGTAATGAAAATGCTCGGTAAGCCGATAAGTTGTGCAGACGATTGGGAACTCGTCGGGACCACCGAGACGATCCCATTCTCCCTCGAATAGCCTGACTGCCGGGTTAGAGCTCTGCTGTGGATGCAGCAAGTTGGCCACCGGCGACTCCATCGGCTCGTAGTGTTCCGAAAACGGCCCGTCCACGAACTGCCCGGGAACGAAGAGACGCGCAACTCCTTCTGGAAGCATGATGAAGCCACCCAGTTGCTCGGAAGGATGGCTATCGGGCCGGTAATCGGGAACGTCACCGATCCACCGTTCTCCGTTCCAGCGAATTCCGGGACGCTCCGGATCCCACGGGTGTCCG
>DATGOF010000369.1:0-2234 GCA_035306285.1 Acidobacteriota bacterium
TGTTAGAAGCGATCGCCTGCCGGAATCCGTATCCTGCCCGGTATTTTCCCGAGCTGAACTTTAACCAGATGGTGCTAAAGTGCCTCTTTGTGGGGGTCGAAATCCATCGAATAGTCGGGTTGGGCGAGCGTTTCAACCCTGAACTGTCACGGATGTGCAATGACTATGTCGACGAACGAGAAGCCGCGGGTCGGTCGGTACCGGTCGAGGTATGGTTGGCCCTTCTCCCAAAATGCGAAGAGGATCGCTTGCCGCGCGCTCTTTCGTATCTAAGACACGAGGAAGCGGCCCATCGTTACTGGGTTGTTGCCGGCCTGGCATACCGGGGCGACGAGAGTAGAGCTGAACTTGTTCGTCACCGGAAGGCTGAAAGTGATCCGCGGGTACTATCGTTAATCGATCGCGTTTTGGACGGAGAAATAAATCATGAAAATCTTTGACCCGCATGTCCATATGACCTCTCGTACCACCGACGACTATCAGGCTATGGCCTCTGCGGGAATCGTAGCGGTTGTGGAGCCCGCATTCTGGTTGGGGCAACCCCGCACAACCGTCGGCTCATTCATCGACTACTTCAGTAGCCTCGTCGGATTCGAGAGGTTTCGAGCTTCTCAATTCGGTATCCATCATTTCTGTACGATCGGTTTGAATCCGAAAGAGTCAAATAATCGCCAGCTCGCCGAGGAGGTATTAAGAGTCAGTCGCCGCTACCTCCAGAAAGAAAGCGTGGTGGCGGTTGGAGAGATCGGATTTGACGATCAAACTGAGGCGGAAGCAGAATACCTGAGAAAACAGCTTGAACTCGCAATGCGAGCAGAGTTACCTGTGCTTGTTCACACGCCACACCGGGATAAGAAGCAGGGGACGATCCGAACCATTGAAATCGTGCGTGAAGTGGGCATACCGGAAACCATGGTTTTGATCGATCATAATACTGAAGAGACGCTCCCCATCGTTCTTGAAACCGACTGCTGGGCCGGCCATTCCATTTACCCGCATACAAAGATGAATGAGGAACGAATGGCTCGACTGGTCGAACGTTACGGCTCCGAGAAAATCTTGATCAATAGCGCCGCCGACTGGGGCATCAGCGATCCGCTAAAAGTAGTCAAGACGGTCGATGCGATGAAGGCGGCCGGGATTGCTCTTGAAACCATCCAAAAGATTGTGTGGGATAATCCGCTCACCTTTTTTGGACAGAGCGGAAAACTCAATCGGGAAGTTTTGGAGAAGGGACCGGCCACGCCCGAGGGGGACTTGTTCGAAGGCAGCACGATCAAGCGAGGAGAGCGCTAGTACTCGGTCCTTATAGACGATATGCATGATACCGCAGTTATCTGTGTCGTCGGACTGGCTTCCCGATTCGTCGGAGATCACACGCCCAATCTGTCAAGACTTCAGCAAGAGGGTGCCGCATCTCGCATCCACGAAATCACACCCGCTGTCACTTGCAGTGTGCAGTCGACCTACGTGACAGGCCTTTTGCCCTCTCAACACGGCATTGTTGCCAATGGCTGGTACTTTCGAGATGTTGCGGAGGTTGCCTTCTGGAAGCAGTCGGATCATTTGGTTCAGGGAGAAAAGGTCTGGGAAACCGCCAGGAAAAGAGATTCCGCTTTTCGCTGCGCCAAGATGTTCTGGTGGTACAACATGTATTCCTCGGTCGACTACTCGGTCACTCCCAGACCGATCTACAGAGCGGACGGGAAGAAAATCTTCGATATCTATGGGGCTCCTTCATCTCTTCCGGAAGGGCTCAAAGCTGAGCTGGGAGATTTCCCTTTTACGACCTTCTGGGGCCCGATGGCCGGAATCGATTGCAGTCGCTGGATCGCCGAAGCAAGCATCAAGACGTACCAGTGGCATCGGCCAACTTTGACTCTGATCTACCTTCCGCACCTTGATTATGATCTGCAGCGCTACGGGCCCGACCACCCCTCCATCCCTAAACAGCTGAAGGCGATTGATGAAGTGTGCGGGCGGCTCATCGACTTCTTCCGGGAGCGCGGCGTCCGGGTGATGGTCCTTTCCGAGTACGGGATCACCCCGGTTCAGGGCCCTATCCACATCAATCGGATTCTTCGAAAGGAGGGATGGTTAAGGGTTCGCGACGAAAAGAGGCTGGAGGCATTCGATGCTGGCGCCAGTGAAGTATTCGCAGTGGCTGACCACCAGATCGCACATATTTATGTAAAGGATCACGAAAAAGTTCCGCAAGTACGGGAGCGTCTGGA